>JBCCEO010000247.1:0-10167 GCA_039030255.1 Planctomycetota bacterium
CAGGATTTAGTAAAAGGAGATTGTATTTGATCATTGCTTAAAGTGGGTTCAGCCAGTTTTTGTGATAATTTACTGCCAATTTTATCAATGACCTCTTGTGAGGCTTGCTGGATCCTGATACCGCAGTTACCAATGCACAATATTGCAATACAATTCAAGATGCATCTTTTCGCATCTATGAAAAATGTCTCCCCATCATTTAGCCGCGTCCATCAAGGCTGTTCGGGTAGCTGAGCAATATTGAAATCATGAACCACGTTTTTCTGATCAAAATCCTCGGCGATGCGGAGCTTAACAGTCGACTGATCCATAGCGGAAAGGGTGTAGGTCCCTGGCCCGACGCGAAAACTATACTCTCCCTTTTGGTCGCTGGTGGACCAACGAACAAGTGAAGCTCCGCCGCCTTCTTGGATCAAAGTCGCAGTTTGCTCCGGGGCTGGCTGGTTGTCTTTTCCCACGCTGAGCCGACCATGAATGAGAACTCCTTCGGAAAGCTTGATTTCGACATTTTCCACTTCCCCTTCAGCCAGATTGATTCCCGACACGCTGGCCGCATAGTCGGGGTCTGTTGTAGCGAGCAAGATATTTTGATTGGGATACACCTTAATCTCAAACTCACCGTTCTCATCAGACTTTGTATGCCCACGAAAGTAGAAGTTGGTATCGCCCCGCCCCTCACCTTGCAAACGAATACCAGCAGCTGGCGTTCCATTTGGATACACCACCTTGCCTCTGATAACGGCATTCTTGAGCATATTGAGCACGACTTGCGCTCCATTCTCATCAGGCACGACGTGCCCCGGCGCGGGACAATGGTAATCTTCGTGGTACGGCAGAATCGTGACACCTTTGTCCAAATTTTTAGGTAGCCATGCGAAGACGGCCTTGCCGTTCTGATCCGTAGTTCTATTCAGAGCGCCACCGACGTTTGCACTTGATAATTTGGCTGGCTTTTTTATGGTCCAAGGTGCGACTGTTACATCCGCAATGGGATTTCCCTGAGAGTCCTGCACCAGCACTTCTACGGGAGTGGCTCCGTCCAGAACCAACTCTATTTTATCTGGAACCTCCAGTCGTTCCCTTGTCGGAAACTTATCGTAGTTCTCGTAATAGTCGTATCCCACACCATCCTTCAGTGCATTGATCCAGTCGACTTTTGCGTTAGCTGGAAAACGGAGCTTCGCCACACCGGTCTCTGCCGTCTTTGCATTCGCAATGTCTTGGTAGGCGGCTTGCAAAACAATTTCAGCGCCCGGCACGGGATTGTTCTTGCCATCGCGAACGCGAACCTCTACTTCCCTCCAAGGTAGAAGCTTGACGACGAAAGGCTTCCGGCGACGGGTGTCGTAATCGAATCCGCTGATAAAACTCGAAAGGCTGCCATCCACACTTGTGATCAGGAGATTTGGCCCGTAGTGCCCGTCGGCTGGAACACTTAATAGAAATCCACCGTTGCCTAGAGTCTTTGTTTTGTAGGTTGGCCTTCCTTCAATTCCAACCGTCTGGACCACGGCTTCTACTTGAGGTTTGCCAGTGTCATCGAGAACAACACCACGAATCTTAAAATCGTATACACTTGGCTTCGCGTCCTCGGTTTGACCAAACGCTGAATCCATTTTGCCAATCGCCAAAAGACTGATGGCTACGAATAGAATGATACGCATTACTACACTCTCAAATACAAAGACTGCGGCGGAAAAAATGAATCGCGGGTACCAGGAAACAGGTTCATTGTAAAACGAAGAGGCACCTCATTGATGCACCTTGATTTGCACCAGAATGTGTCGGCTTCTTCATTCGACCGTGGAGCATCAGCGAGGTACTTCCGCTTTCTCAAAGCCTGCCTCAAGAGTATTCGCACTGCGCCCGCATACCCTTAGCTTCATTACGGCACATTAATAAACAGGGCGTAATCACGTCAGGGAAATTCCCGGTGTGATGTGTGACATATGATCCCTCTATTCTCCCTAGAAGCACAGCGGCATTCTGAGGCAAGTCGCTCCGAAGTCCCTTTTCTGCCGAATCTGTTCGGCCCGAATTCATGTAGGAGAATTGTCATGTCTCGACTGGTATCAACTCTGTCTGTTTTGTCTCTACTAGCATTCACTGGTACCCATGTTTTGGGGCAGTGTGCCGGACGTGGGGGTGAGATCGGTGGTGCAACGGTGGGATTTGGTGGCGGAAGAACTGGTGGAATGACCGCTATGGGATTTGGCGGTGGGTTCAACCAGCAAGGTCTTCAAGCGATGGCCGCCATGCAGCGAATGCAGCAGGAGAACCAAATGTTGCAACAGCAATTGATGCTATTGCAAAGGCAAATGCAGCAGTTGCAACTGCAGAATCGCAATTTGCTGGCCCAACTTGGACAGGAACCAGCGGAGTTGAATCGCTTGGTTGGTCAGAATCGCTTGTTCAATCAAAACGGGCTTCCATTGACCGCCACGCAGAGACAGTTCGGGCAGGGAGGAGGGGCAGCTATGGGTAATTTGGTGATGGCCAATAATGCACTGGGACAGCAGGCCAGGCAGAATGGAGCCCAGAAAGCACGTACCCAACGCCCAGCACAGGCCCAAAATATTGCCCAACCCAACAAGCGAGAATAATTAAGTCGCATTTGGCGTGCGAAATGTCGAGAAATTGACTAAAACTAGGTGCGTCTCGGCGGTCTACTAAGGGGCGTCGAGACCAGTTGTATTGCTCGCATTTCGCTATCGTGTTCGTTTCTGCTTAGTTTTGCAAGAAAGTATCTGTTCATGAATCGTGTTCGCAAGTTAGCTACCGAACAGCTCGAGTGTCGTCGTGTTTTGGCAGCCAGCCTCGGCTGGGATGGCCCAGGGCAGGGAAGTGCGGATCTGCAGTACTACATCGGCGAGGCGCCTGGCTATTTGGATCAAGCCGAAGTGAACGCCGCAATCGAAACAGCACTCAATGTTTGGTCGGATGCAGCTGACATCGAATTCACGCCGACCAGCGTGCCCGGACAGCGCGATACCTTGGACTTTCGATTTACCAATATTGACGGTCCTGGCGGCACGCTTGCGCAGGCTTACTTTCCTGACGATGTGAATCCTGCTCGTATCGCCGGCGATGTCGAATTCGACTTGAATGATCGTTGGGAAGTTGGAAACGCGCTTGGCCGTAGTGCATTTGACCTAGTTTCCGTCGCGGTACACGAAATCGGGCATTCGCTGGGCCTAAATCACATCCATGAATCGGAATCGATTCTCGCTCCGACCATTTCGGCAAACGAAGAGTTCGTTGGACTTTCCAGTCACGATATTGAAGCGATCCAGTCCTTATATGCACCAGGGCCAGATGGTGAAGTGATTGATTCCGATCATGATCACGACGAAACGATCACGGATCCGGGAACCGACAGGGATCGGGGTCAGAATCCATGGAATCGATTCCGCTGGTTTACGCGTCGTGGCAACTTCGACTTCCAGACGTTCGCTTTCAATGGCAGTAGCGATCGTGGCGGCATGAATGCCTTTGTGAATCGCGCCTTCAATCGCTATAACCCAACGGACGTCACAGGAGATGGAGCCACCTCGTCTTTGGACGCTCTGATCACCATCGACGCCATCAACCGAGGATTGGATGTTGAAGACCTCGAACATCAATGTGATACCAACGGCGATGGACATATTTCTGCTTTAGATGCATTGCAAATTGTTTCAGAGCTCAACGGCGATGGTACTCAAATTGAAATCTTCATTGCTGGCATGCCGCAAATAGACGGGGAGTCTGCAGATTCAGAGCAAGTCGAAACCGCTCGGACAGAGTCCTCTCTCGATGGGATGGGTGAGTCAGTTGAAACCGACTCAAACACAGATTCAGGTACAGATTCTAATTCCGACGTAAACCATCACCGTCCTTTCTTGCCGATTCTAGGTTTTGGTCGTGGCGGCTTTTTGGATTCCGCAGTGGATTCGCTCTTCGAGAACTTCGATGAAAACAGCGACGGCATGCTTGTAGAATCTGAAGTTCCGGGTTTTGCTTGGCAATTCATGCTTGACCAAGGTGTGGATTCCGACGGCAATAACGAAATCACTCTAGCGGAAATTGATGCCGCTTTAGAATCGCAGCGGATGGATCGGTTCAACGATCGTGACGGCAACAACGACGGCGTCATCACGAGTAATGAATTGCCTGATTTTGCTTGGATGCGAATCCAGAACGCTGACACAAACGGCGACAACGGCGTGTCCTTTGACGAGCTCGAAACTTTTCGGATGCTGTCGCGATTTGATCGCATCGATGACAACGGCGATGGCAGTATCACGCAAGACGAAGTCTCCGAGTTAATGTGGGAACGTCTCAGCCGCTTTGATGCCAATGAAGACGGCGCGGTCACCGAAAGTGAACTACCAGAACGTCGTGATCCAGCAGATCGCTTCGCCCGCTTTGCTGAAATGGCCGCCCGAGCCTTCCGCATGTTCCAGCGTTGGGCCTAGATTGAGCAACTAGAAAAAACGAATTGAACAGCAGCCCCTCCCAGAGGGGCTGTTTTCGTTTTGGGCTTCTGAGCAAGACAACGAAGGACGCTACAGTTCGGAATCCAAGAAATCTGATTTCAATTCGTGACACTTGCGCATCAGAAAAACCCTGACAATATCTACGGAAAGTACCGAGAATTGTCGCTTCTCTTAGTAGTATCCACAATTTCGGGGCACTGCATGCAAGGTCAGGGTAGGCTGAACGTAGAAACTTAGGTGGCATTTTCCGCTCTCAACTGAGCGGTTCTTGCACAGTCAGAAGAGACACGAGAATGGCAACTGTAATGCAAAACAGCTCTTCCACGGGAAACAAAGCGGGCTTTCCATCGCGGGAGGAAGTCCTGCACTTGATCGAAGCGGCCCGTGCTGGCGATACCGAGCAACTAGGGCAATTATTGCAGTTCTATTTCAATTACCTCACAGTACTTGCAAGTACCCAACTCGACCATCGCTTGCGAAAACGGCTGAATCCTTCTGACCTAGTTCAGGAAACGATGATGGCCGCACACCGTGATTTCCAGGCTTTTCGTGGCAACTCGCCACAAGAGCTGGTCGGCTGGCTGCGTCAGATCTTGATCAACGTATTGCACGGTGCTATCGCCAAGCACGTCAAAGCGGGCAAACGTGACATTCGCCGCGAGGTTTCCATCGATCAGGTCGTTAGTAACGTTGATCGTTCGGCGGCCAACTTGGCTTCCATTTTGCCCGGCCGAATCGACTCGCCGAGCAGTCCTGTTCACAACGAGGAACGAGCGGCAAACTTAGCGGAGCACTTGGCACAGCTGCGTCCCGATTATCGGGAAGTCATCGTGCTTCGCAATTTGAAAGGATTGTCCTTCGACGAGATCGCTGAAGAAATGGAGCGCACTAGCGGTGCTGTCCGAATGCTTTGGCTAAGGGCAATCGATAAATTCAAGGACACTTTCGAAAATGCAGGGAATGAGACTCTGCACTGATCGTATTTGCCCGAAGGCTTACCAAAAAGCAATCATTCTTTTTTGGTCTTTTCCATCCCCGATGGGGTTCAAAAACCGGGAATCATTAAAGTAGCAAACTCGTCAAAACGGCAGAGCCCGATTGATCGCCTTACGTTTTGGGGCTGCCGCGAGAGGAAAAACAGTGAATGCATCGAGCCATTCCGTGAGCGAACCCTCTCTGTTGCGTGGATTATCTGAGCAACAGCAGGTTCGACTTACGGAATTACTCGATCGTTATCTACAACAGCTGGAAGAAGGCAAGACGCCGAACCGGGAAGTTTTACTGCCCGACGATGCCAGCTTAAGCCCGGAATTGCGCCAAGCCCTCGACTTGTACTTGGACAAGCTCGGCGAGCTTTACCAGATGGTCGACGGTCGAAGCGCTCCCATCGGTAGTGATTTGGCGGGCAAGGTTCTCGGCGATTATCGACTGGAGCAAGAAATCGGCCGCGGTGGCATGGGAATCGTGTTCACCGCGTTCGACATCAGCCTAAAACGCCAAGTAGCAATCAAGCTCCTGCCAATGGCAGCAATGCTCGAACCGAAATACGTCGATCGATTTCGGGGAGAAGCGCAGGCAGCAGCCAGCTTAGAACATCCGAACATTGTGCCCGTGTATGCAGTCGGTGAAGACAGCGGCATCCACTACTACGCGATGCGACTCATTGACGGCCAATCCTTGGATCAGCGAATCGCAAAACATAAGAACGAGGACACCCAACCCGCTTCAAGATCGGCCTTGATGCAATTTGCCGATATAGCCGACGCGCTGCATGAAGTTCACTTATACGGAATTGTGCATCGGGATATTAAGCCTTCGAACCTTCTACTTGACCAGACCGGAAAGCTTTGGGTGGCAGACTTTGGCCTAGCCCGTTTCCAAGGCGAACATGCTCTGACTCGAACCGGGGAAATGGTCGGGACCATGCGGTATATGAGCCCTGAGCAGGCTCAAGGCCGCGGAGAGTTGGTCGATCATCGCACCGACATCTACTCGCTTGGCGCTACGCTGTATGAACTTCTCACCGGGCAGCCAGCTGTGCCAGGCGAGGAGGGGGCCGGCCTATTGCGAACACTGACCACGCAGAATCCAACCAGGTTGCGAAAACTGCGTCCCGATCTTGCACCTGAGTTTCAAATTGTCGTCGAGCGGGCAATGGCGCGTCATCGCGACGACCGCTATGCGACTGCGTCTGATCTCGCAGCCGACCTGCGAAAAGTTGCTCGCGGTGAGCCGATCACGACAAAATCGGTCTCCTCTGTCGTTCGAGCGACACGTTGGGCCCAAGCTCATCCTCGGGCCGTTTCTGTCCTGATAGCCAGCACTGCGATGTTTGCATTGCTGGTAACCACCGGTTTCTACATGCACAATCGCTTGCTGGCCAGCGTAATCGAACAATCCTATCGGGACTTGGCGCAGTTGCAGGCTCTTGAGACCGACAAGACGATTGACGCACTTACCAAGATCCCCGGTGCAGAGGGCGTTCGCCAATCGCTGATACAACAACACCAACAATACTACACGGACTTCGTTTCCCGACCTCTGGTGGATGCTTCCACGCAGTTGCCCGCCAGGGCGGATGCCTACAATCGGCTAGGAACATATAGCGAGGAGTTTGGCGATATCCCGGCTGCTGTACTGAATTATGAGAAGGCAAAGAAGATTTATGAGCAAGTCGTCACAGCTTCAGACTTCAGCAACCAGAAATGGATTGATCGCTCCGACAACCTCAATCGCCTGGCACTAGCGTTACGAAAAGCTGGACAGGGGCATCGCGGCGCGGAGTTACTTGAATCTTGGGCCAGTGCCATCAAGCAAGTTGGCAGCCTGGATGAGCTTCCGATTGAACATCGCAGCCAATATGGACTGACGGAAAACAACTTGGGACTTTTGCTCCAATCGCTTGCTGAGCGCGCGGATGAGGCTAGATCAGCTTACGATCGGGCCCTTTACATTCTCCAAAAGCTTCAGCAGGAGAATCCCGATGACAGCGAGATCCGTCGAACCCTCGCAGCCACCAAACACAATCTTGGCTCGCTCCTGGCCAAAGACCCTGCAAGCCGACAGCAAGCCTTCGAGCTCCTTGAAGCAGCGTATGAGGCTCAAATCCAGCTTGTGAAAGAATCCGAAAGTCCTTTCCGAGCTTACATTGACTTGGTCGCAACTTACATTAGCCTCGGCAATTTGCAGCTGGATTCGAATCCCCAGGAAGCTGCTAGGATCTTTGAAAATGTCGTGGCCATCGGTCGAAAACTGGTCGAAATGTCCCCCAAAGTGGACGACTATCGACGTGATTTGGCCGTTTCGCTTAGCAATCTTGGCATGGCCTATTACAGAACGGGCGACCTAGACAACGCGAAGGCCAGCCTAAAAGAATCCGTTCACAGTTACCGTCTTCTGCGGGGAAATCACCCAGACAACGCTGGATTACAATATAGTTTAGGTATTGCACTGAATAATCAAGGAATCGTACTACAGCATATTGGAGAACCCAGAGCGGCGGAGGAAGCCTACGTGCGAGCCGCACGCTTGCTGGAAGCCAATGAGCCGACGCCCTTGGAAGCCCTGAACAACGTTTATCAAAACCACGTACGAATGCTTCGCAAGGAAGGTCGTGACGCAGAAGCCCAAGAGTTGGAGCAACGTCAACTGGCGTTGAAATCGAGTCGAAATGAATAAGCAACAGCAAACGCAAGAAAATACTCAGCAGCGGCGACGACGCCTGCGAGTCGAATTGCTCGAAACACGTAGCCTACTGGCCGCAGATGTGTTCGGCTGTATGCATACCTTCGACGAGGAGCTCCAACCCAACATTGACGAGCAAGATTTAGCTAGTACGGCAGCCATTGTTGATACACAAGTCGAAATAGATCAACTTTATACATCCGATCTTGAAGAAGAGTTGCAAGGTGAGGGCGAGGCACCTAGTGACTCGATGCAGGCAGAGGGAGAAGCCACACCAGCAGATCCTACGGCCGAACTAACAACGGCTTTGCCCAATCTGATCGATGTTGTCAACCGAGCCGATGTGCACTTGGCACCCTTGCCGACTGAACCAGTCGGCCCTTTCCCAGCTAGCAACGCCGGCCTCAGCTCGAATAATCTTGCAGACACGATTTCAGCTAGCACCTCCAACGCACAGAACAATACAGAGCAACAGATTTTATCAGCTGAAGAATCAAGTTTCTACGCTATCGATCCCAAGTTTCAACAGAATGATTCACGACTGAATCCGCTTCAATCCGACTCGTTCAATGATACGTTGCTTCAATCGCCAGGCAGTTATTTGAGCCTGACTTTCGAGCAACTGGATTACAACGATCTGATTGCAAATTCCAACCTCCTGGATCGTATCTCCGACACCTCCGATCGCTTGAATGCGAAACGTGATTTGGATGCACTCGTTGAAGATTTGTCGAATCGATCTGAGATCGGCTCCGATGCTGAACTAAGTTCGGATGCTGGTCGAGGCGAGTCTAAAGTTGTGGCCGAATCACGGCAAGACATCCTGGAAGGCCAGTCTCCTTGGCATTCCGATATCGATCCAACGGAAATCAGGCAGGCAGAAGCCGCACAAGTTGCTGCCACTCATGATGGCATGATGGCCATGGAAATCCCTGGAACGTTTTTGTCGAGCGAGAGTAAGTTGCTGGAAGAAAATCGCTCAGGCAATTCTACGGCTCCTATTGGACTATACCGCCAGGGAGAAATCAGTTTGGCCAACGCGGCTCTTGCCCAATCGGTCGACCCTCCAAATACTCTTCACAAAACTTCGCGCGATAGCGAATCTCAAACGACATCGGAATGGGTACTCTCCGTTTTGCGCCCTGTTGTCGCTGCGACCTCAGTGGCATTCGGATCGATCCTCATCGGATTCCGCCGACAACACGCTCGTGACGAAGAATTGCGCAAGCAGTTCGAGCAACTGAAGTAAATCGAATTTTCGAGTTCGCCCAAAGTTAACCGCGTTCGCTTCTATTTCGGCTCAGGTGTCAGCCAGAGAACGGTCTGCAGGAGAAACGCTTGGTTGTGCTTGGCCTTGGGATCGCTTAGCCCGAAGGGAGCGCCACCCGAGGCCTGAGCCGTGAACATGGCGGCTTCGCCAAAGATGGCTACTCGGCCCTTGCCGAACTCCCTCACCGCTCCTTGAAGATAGCTGGGAACTTCTTGGCGCTGCGTGTTTGCATTGAACTGCCAAGCTTGCTTCGGCTCGATGCTCAACGCCTTCTCTCCGAGTCGCAACAAAGGATGAAAAGCGGCTTCTTCCGTCTTGAAGCAGGAGCCAGTAAAGGTTGTTACCCATGGAACACTTTCCTGCTTACCGGGTAATGCCATCAGTTGATTGGAAGAACTTGACGTGGCATCCTTTGATGCAGTCTCTGATTTAGGCACCGGCTCAAAGCGTAACGGCCCAAGTTTTCCATCGTAGGCAGCGAAGCCATTCCGCCATTCGGTGACTCCAAACTCCTTCGCCAGCTTTTCGGCAGCACCTGGAAAGGGCATGTGATCCGCAATCAGCATCAAGGATCCGCCGCCTGCCACCCAATCACGCACAGCTTGGATCTCAGCATCCGTGAATGCAGAAGGCGTTGGCAAGATCCACTTTTTCTCATTCTCCCGCGCGATGGCATTGGCAATGACCAACAATTGAAGACCTTGCAAGGACTCCTTCGAGAATGGTGTTTCGTTC
>JBCCEO010000248.1:0-10088 GCA_039030255.1 Planctomycetota bacterium
ACATTTTCATCGAACATCACGACAGCATGTCGTGTCCGATTCATAACTTGCCCGAGCAGTTCGCCTGCCTTATGCAAAACGTCTTGTCCGATATGTATTGCGTAGCTGCGGTCGGCCAGTTCGACTTCAAGGGTAGTAAACATTTCAGCAGAGTGACTTTTTGCCATTGCAGTTTTCTAGAGTACGGCTCAATTAACGGTTTCGATTGGCAAGTAAGGCGATTGAGCATCTAAGCCCGATCCGCGGTGCAATGATCCGACTTTGAGTAGCAATCTTTGTAGCCATTTTCGCTGATTGTAACTCAGGATGCTGCCGGCTTGCGAGCCCATGCTGTGGCTGAGGTCTGACGCTTGTCCCATACAGTCTTTCTTCCTTGATAGGTCTATGTTGCTCGAGGAACGTAGTTGTTTTGATGTTGAATCCATCCGAAAGTGAAGAGCGTAGTCCGCCCAATGACTTGCATGCATTCATCATTCAGGTCGGTGTATTACTACAACGGTTTGGAACTCCTTCGCACCGACTAGAGGCAGTATTGGTGCACCTTGGGAAGACACTTGGGGTCAAGTCAGCATTCTTGTACACACCGACGGCGCTAATTGCTTCCTTCACGGATGACTGCGGGGAGGCAACATACGTACGGCGTGTCGAATCTGGGCCCGTGGATGTCGACAAGCTGATTCGCTTTGACGAGACTCTGGAAGGTGTTGAGGCAGGGAATCTGTCCGTTGCCGACGCACGCGAGGCAATGGAACGGATTGCCGAAAGTCCTTCGCCCTTTCCGGCCTGGGCCTACACCTTGGCTTGCGGTGCCTGTTGCGCCAGCGTTTGTGTGTTCTTTCGTGGCGGTGTTAGCGAAGTGGTCGCCGCGTTTATTCTTGGTATTGTTGTCGCCGGGCTGGAATGGCTGCTTTCGTATCGTCTCTTTGATCGTGGCTTGCTTGAGCCCCTCGCAGGGTTCGTGGCTGCCGTCGGTGCGCTGGCGGTGAGCCAGTTTTGTGTTGCGATTGATGATCGAATCGTCACCTTGGCCTCGCTGATTGTGCTGGTTCCTGGGCTGACACTAACTGTAGCGCTCACCGAGTTGGCGGTAGGTCATTTATCGGCTGGGGTCGCTCGTATTGCTGGAGCTGGAGTATCGTTGATGACCATGAGTATAGGCGCGGCTTTGGGTTGGCGTTTAGCTGGAGCATGGCGTGAGATTCCTGAGGAGAGTTTTTGGCCGCTACCGGAGTGGTCGATTTGGCCGGCCATTGCAGTTGCACCTTTATGTTTTGCCATCGTTTTTCGGGCACGCTGGCGTCAGTGGCCAGTGATCTATATCGTGACGATTCTTGGCTTTAGCGCAAGTTACTTTGTGGGAGCTAAGTGGGGAATTGAGTCAGGAGCATTCGCAGGAGCACTAGTCGTGGCACTTGGTAGCAATTGCTATGCACGACTGCGGAATCGCCCAGCACTCGTTCCATTGACTCCTGGGATTCTAGTACTGGTGCCTGGTTCTCTAGGCTATCGCTCGATGACTGCTTTCATACAGAACGAGACTTTGGCTGGAGTCGATGCCGCCTCTGCGATGCTCATTGTGGCAGCAGCTTTGGTCGGCGGGATTCTGACTGCGAACATTTTCTTGCCTCCGAAACGTATTCTCTAGACCGTAATCGCTGCTTTGGCGGATGTGCGAAAACCAACTACATCAATGTCTTTCTGATACATCGGCGGGCAAGGAAATGTTTACAATGAATTTTCCTATATTAAGACCGCCACATGGGGTGATATTATGAGCAATGACTTTTATTCGCAGCAGCCACAAGGATATAATCCCTATGCAGTTCAGGGGACGCAGCAGGGCGGTCCGGGTGGACCTGGAGATCCCATTTACGATGAAATCAAGAAGCAGGCCTTGGGTTCCTTTGTCTGGGGCATCATTGGCGTATTCTTCTGCGGTCTCATCTTGGGCATTTTTGCAATCTACCGCGGAAGCAAGGCACGCAAGATGATTGCTCAGCACGGAGTTGGGCAGGCGTACTTGGCACAAGCAACGATTGGCTTGGTATGCGGCATCATCGGCTTTCTTATTAACTTGGGCGGCATCGCCTTTATATTCCTGCTTGCGGCTGCCCGGGCTGCGTCGATCTAGTTTGAGTTCGTGGTGGAAATGTCTTCTATTCTTGAAAGGACGGCAGGGACAGCAATATGCGAATCCTTGTACCGGTCTTGGTGATATTGTCCTTAAGCTTGACGACTTATGTCGTTCGCCACAACTTTGCCGCGAAGCCACACGGTTCTCAAGCGGAGGTTCCTGTTTTTGTGGTTGTTTTGATAGGGGATATACACCACTGCCACAAAGCGATCGATTCGTGTTAAGTGATTGGGTAATTGACGATTTAGGGCTCTCTGATGAAGAGTTGCAACAGGTGGCGAACGATGATCGGGTGGCGTGGCTTGCCGCCAACGGGGATACGTTTTCTGAAGATGCTTTTTGGGAATTGCGACTGTACTTTGCGAAACGCGTTAGTGAACGCACTCGATTTTTGGTCGTGGCGACGGAAAAAGATTTTCTCATGCGAGACATTGCAAATGAAAGAAAGGTGAAGGAGTTGTGGGTTGCGTCAGAGGACGGAATCGAATTGCTCGAGAGGTCTTGGGAGGATTTTGACGGTTTCTTGACGCATGAAGAGGCTCCCGCACCAGATTTTTTTCCTGACGGGTTAGAAGGGAGTTGGGAAAGTGTAATCCCCGATGACCTGTAGGCTCTAAGTTTTTGTTCTATGCTGATGGAAAGCGGAGCAGGTGGGAGTCCTTCCGTATTGTCTGGCTGATTTTCAATGCCGGGTGGCTGATGCTGTACACCGTGCGGCTTGGGCCGCACCGCTTCTGAACGATTCTCGCGGTCGCTGGAATGTTGGAGCTTTTCGTGCAATAATCCTGGCCTCGAATTACTTGGCATTGAGGACGGATTATGAAGCTCACGACCAAAACTCTGCTCGGTTTGCTTCTGCTATTTCCAATGGTTGGATTGGCAGCAGCGGCAGATCGGCCCAACATCGTCTTTATCTTCACCGACGATCACTGTCAGCAGGCGTTGAGTGCCTATGACGATTCGAGGATCACGACACCCAACATGGATCGGATCGCCAAGGAAGGAATGCGTTTCGATCGCTGCTACGTGACCAATGCGATCTGCGGTCCAAGTCGGGCGGTGATTCAAACGGGCAAATACAGCCACATCAATGGCTTTGTTCGCAATGGCAACAAGTTCGATGGAACGCAGCAAACCTTTCCGAAGTTGTTACAGGCGGCAGGCTATCAAACGGCCGTCGTAGGCAAATGGCACTTGGGCGAACACATGGCGCCGCAAGGCTACGACTATTCGGAAGTACTGATTGGCCAAGGGCCATACTACAACCCACCGATGCTCAAAAACGGCGAGCGTACGCAGCACACGGGTTACACGACGGACATCATCACTGATCTTGCTCTGGATTGGCTCAAGGATTCACGCGACGCGGACAAGCCCTTCATGCTGATGTACCAGCACAAGGCTCCGCACCGGAATTGGATGCCAGGCCCCAAGTACTTGAATTGGCTGGACGACGTTGAGATCGCCGAGCCAGAGACATTGTACGACGATTATTCAGGCCGCACCTCGGCTGCATCCTTGCAAACGATGACGGTGAGTCAGCATCTCAACGAACGCGATTTGAAGCTCACCGGCTACGGCACGATGAATGAGGAGCAGAAGCAGGCTTGGGACGCAGCCTACGGCCCCAAGAACGAGGCCTTTCGTAAGGCTAAGGAATCCATGACGGAGAAGGAGATCATTCAGTGGAAGTACCAGCGTTATGCCAAGGATTACCTGCGATGCGTGAAAAGTGTTGATGACGGAATTGGTCGCGTTCTAGGTTATCTCGACGAGGCCGGTTTGGCCGAAAACACAGTCGTGATCTACTCCTCGGATCAAGGTTGGTACCTGGGCGAGCACGGTTGGTTTGACAAGCGTTGGATGTACGAAGAGTCGTTGAAGACTCCGTTGCTCGTGCGCTGGCCCCGAAAGATCCAGCCAGGGAGCAAGCAGGCCGCGATCGTTTCGAATTTGGACTTTGCCGAAACGTTTTTGGATATCGCTGGCGTGGACGTTCCAAGCGATATGCAGGGCCGGAGTTTGGTAAGTCTGTTTGATGGAACGACTCCAAATGACTGGCGCAAGTCGTTCTACTATCACTACTATGAGAATCCAGGCGGGCACAATGTGGCGCGGCACTATGGTGTGACCAATGGTGAACACAAGCTAATTCACATTTACGCTTTGGGCGGTCAGAAACGCAACGATTGGGAGCTGTTCGACTTGAGTCAGGATCCCAACGAGCTGTTGAGTGTTTACGGCGATCCGTCGTACTCGAAGATCCAGTCAGGACTAGAGGACGAATTAGCCCGGCTGCGTGAGGAGTTTCAAGTGCCAGAGGATACGAACCTAGGGCGTCCTCCGAAACGTAAGTTGAAGAATACGCAGAAAAAGCCTGCTAAATAAGAGTGAATGCCCGGCGGGCATGGATTGGGTTGCATGCTCAGTCCCCAAGGCTTGCTGATTGCGGAATTCCCTAATAGTTTAGCGCAATCCGGTTCAGGCAACTTGTGTAGAGAGCGTTTTGATGTATCGAAGAATGGGCAAAGCAGTTTTGCTTCGCGTTATCGGGTTGGTGCTGCTGTTCGTAGCTGCAGATTTAGGCGAAATGCAAGCGCAGGAGAACTGGCCAAGTTTTCGCGGTGGAGCTGCTGCGGCTAGTCGCCCCGATAGTCGACTGCCGCTCAACTGGAGCAACGCAGAGAATTTGAAATGGAAGTGCTCCTTGCCAGGCGCTGGATCCTCCAGCCCAGTGGCTTGGGGCGATAAGATCTTTGTTACAAGCTACTCCGGCGTTGGGCCCGAAGGCGGAAGCTTGAGTGATCTATCACGTCGTCTGCTTTGTATTGACCGCAATTCCGGCGATATCCTTTGGGACAAGAATGTTCCTTCCAAGAGTCAAGAAGATAGCTATCGCGGTTATCTGACCGAGCATGGATATGCGAGCAACTCGCCGACGACGGATGGTGAGTTCGTATATGCCTTCTTCGGTAAGAGCGGAGTCTTCGCATTCGACATGGAAGGCAACCAGCAATGGCAAGTCGACGTTGGCAGGGGTTCAAGTAATCGTCGCTGGGGCTCGGGGGCAAGTCTGCAACTGCACGAGAACATGTTGATTGTGAATGCGGCCGAAGAGAGTCTTACGCTTAGAGCCCTCGACAAAAAAACAGGGAAAGAAATCTGGAAAGCGGATGCCAGCTATTTGGAGCTCGCCTATAACACGCCGGCCATTGTAAAAGAGCAGAACGAGATCATTGTTGCTGTTCCAGGGGAGTTGTGGGGAATGCATTTGGATACCGGCAAGCTGAAGTGGTATGCCGAAACTCGACTCACTGGCAATGTGTCTCCGAGTCCAACTGTTCAGGGAGACACCGTTTACATTTTCGGTGGCTATCAGTCCTTTGGCTCGCATGCATTTCCAGTGGGCGGTAAGGATGACGTTAGCTCGAATGAAAAGTGGTATTCGCGCAGCAGTTCTTACGTAGCGACACCTCTGTTGCATGAAGGGCATTTCTATTGGCTCAGCGATCGTGGCATAGCGTTTTGTACTAGTGCGAAGGACGGGAAGCTGGTTTATCAAGAGCGTGTACCCGGTCTTTCCGGAGGCGGACGTCCTGTCTATGCTTCGCCTGTTTTGGCGGGGGATAAGATTTACGTGGTCAGCCGCTATGATGGGACCTTTGTTCTGCCGGCGAAGCCAGAATTCGAAATCTTGTCTCAAAACAAATTCGCGGGCGATAACAGTGACGCAAGTGCGACGCCAGCAATCATCGGTAATGAGATGTATCTGAGAAGCGGCAGTTTTCTATACTGCATTGGCGAGTAGATTTTCCTTTCGGACGCTTCTTAAAGTTAGCCTCCCTATCCGAGTTCAACGAGGATTTTTGGGAGCGTCGGAACCCTAGCTACGGAGCGGGAATCGCCAACGAGCCTGCTCGGAAAGGGGACGCAATTGAATGCTATTTGTTTTCAAATTATGATTTGCCCTGGCGATACGGCAGACTGAGTTTCTCTCGTGGGCAGAATTGCACTATGATGTGTCATATCAGAGTGAGAGGCCATCGTAGTCTGTATCCCCCGCCACCAAGCCAACGTAATCTCCGCTACTGTTAAATCCTTCCTACCAATTCCGCCCAAAGACTTTCGCATCCCGTAGTTGGGGCAACTTCAAGGAAAGTCATTGCGTATCGCTGATCGATGAGCCTCAAGCATTGAGGGAAAGTAAGTTGAGAGCTGCAAGTTACAAATCGAACCCGCGAATTGCCCTGCTCGCGCTCGCCATCGTTGCATTTTCCTTTGGGCACTTAGCGTTCGCCGACGACCAGAGCGACTTCTTTGAACGCAAGATTCGTCCTGTGCTGGTGGAACATTGCTACGCGTGTCATTCGAGTGAGGCCGCAGAGTCTGAGGGAGGGTTACGGGTAGACACGCGCGAGGCAATTCGCCGTGGCGGCGAAAGTGGTGCTGCCGTCAAACCAACCGACCTGGGCGGAAGCTTGCTGCTCGATGCGCTGCGCTACGATGGACTTGAAATGCCACCTGACCAAAAGTTGCCGAACGAGGTCGTGCGGGATTTCGAAGAGTGGATCAAACGCGGCGCCTTCGATCCTCGTGAAACGCATTCCGGCGAAGTGCATCAATCTGAAAGTGCGGCTGGGATTGACTTCAAGAAGGGCCAGGAGTTTTGGAGTTTTCAGGCACTGGCCAAGCAGATGCCACCAAAGCATAGATTTGGTGATTGGAGTATCAGCCGCATTGATGATTTCGTGGCCGCGACTTTGGCTGAGCAAGGCCTAGAGCCCAGCCGAAGAGCGGAGTCGCATCGTTTGCAGCGCCGACTAAGTTTTGATCTTGTCGGCCTTCCCCCGACGCTTGCAATGATGGAACAGGTAGAGCAGGTCAGAACTCAAGATGGCATAGGGCAATTAGTAGATCAATTGATTGCTTCGGATTCTTTTGGCGAACACTGGGCGCGGATGTGGTTGGACATCATGCGTTTTGCGGACGATCAAGCACATATTGTCGGTAGTAACAGTTCGCTGTTCTTCCCAAACGCCTATCGCTATAGAGATTGGGTTATCCAGGCCCTGAATGAGGACTTGCCGTACGACCAATTTGTCCGTTTGCAGCTGGCAGCAGATTTAGTGACGCCAGATGATCCTTCCGACGATGTGGCGTTAGGGTTCATGGGGTTGGGACCTAAATATTATCGACGGAATTCGCCCGAAGTGCAGGCAGATGAATGGGAGGACCGAGTAGACGTGTTATCGCGCGGCTTGCTTGGTCTGACAGTTGCATGTGCACGATGCCATGACCACAAGTACGATCCGATCGGTACTGCAGATTACTACGCGTTGGCCGGTGTATTCGCTAGCATCGAGATGTACAACAAGCCGATTGATGAATCCAAAGATAAAGATGGCAAAGGGCATGCCAAGAAGCCACAGGATGCCTTGCACATTATTCGTGATCAGTCGCCGAAGAATCTGAACATCATGATTCGTGGAGATGTGAAACGGAAAGGGGAAGAGGTGCCGCGTGGATTCTTGACGGTGCTTGGGACTAGTTCTGGACGAGAAGTGCAGCCAAGTCGAGTGGCATTCCAACAGGGAAGCGGTCGAATGGAACTGGCAGAACAGATTGTTGCTCCATCCAATCCGCTCACGGCTCGGGTTATTGTGAATCGTGTTTGGGCTCGTTTGATTGGCAATCCCTTGGTTGGTACGAAAAGTAACTTTGGTAAACTCGGCGATCAGCCAACGCATCCAGAATTACTAGACGACTTGGCCTATCGATTCATCGAGAACGGCTGGTCACTCAAATGGCTTTGCCGTGAAATCATCATGAGCGCGACGTACCAGCAAACGAGTTTAGTCGCGGCTAGTGAAATCGATCCTGAAAATCGGTTACTAGCTCATATGAATCGCAAGCAATTGACGATCGAGCAATGGAGGGACTCGTTGTTACTGCAGGCTGGCAGGCTTGATCTTCAATTGACAAAGGAGCATCTGGACCCAAGTTCTGGCGGAGCATCCCGCCGCACTGTCTATTGTGATGTTAGCCGTCTGAAGCTGAATCCCATGTTGGCATTGTTCGATTTCCCAGATCCAAACGTACACAGTGATGGGCGGGCGAAGACGATTACTGCATCGCAAAAACTGTTTTTGATGAATAGCCCTTTCATGGTTGAGGTTGCGACGGCGATTGGTGAGCGCGTAGCCAGATTGGCAGCAGAGCCCGAACCCCGAATTCAGCTGGCCTACCAGCTAATGTTTGCCAGATCGCCAAGCCCTGAGGAGCAGAGATTCGGTCTTGAGTACCTCGTCGAAGGTGGACTTGCGACCTACGTTCACGCCCTAATGCTTTCCAATGAAACGTATTTACTGGACTAAAGGCAGCTCAGAAAACTGAGGGACATGAAATGATGCACAATCGCAGGGCAATGTTGCAAAGAGCTGGCGCTGGATTTGGGATGCTACCGCTGGCAAGTCTTTTTGCTGGAAATGCAAGTGCAACAGAGGCTGGGAGTCCTAGCGGGCTGCATCTTCCGGCGAGGGCAAAGCGATGCATATTTTTGTTCATGAATGGTGCGCCTTCCCACGTGGATACATTCGACCCCAAGCCGATGCTGGGGAAGTATGAAGGCAATCAGCCCGGTGCGCAGCCGCAAGAACGCGTTACGAAGACGCAGGGCTATATGCCATCCCCATTTCGCTTCAAAGCGCACGGTGAGAGCGGAGTGGTGATGAGCGAGCTATTGCCGAACTTGTCTAAGTTTGCCGATGATCTTTGCATCTTGCGGTCGATGCACACCGACACGGCCAATCACGAGCCAGGTTTGTTGATGATGCACAGCGGCAATCAGCAGCCCACCCGGCCTTGTTTGGGGGCTTGGGCTTCGTACGGACTCGGGACTGAAAATGAGAATTTACCAGCCTTCGTTGCTATCTCTCCTGGGATGCCCGTGGTTGGGCCTCAATTATGGTCGTCTGCTTTTTTGCCTGCCAACCACCAAGCGTTATCTGTCAGTACAAAGGACATGCGAGTCGATTCCTTGGTTGCGCATTTGAAACACCCGAGTTTGGATCGAACTCAGCAGCGTAAGCAGCTTGATTTGGTGCAGCATCTTAACCGACTTCATGCGGCGAGGCGGCCTGCCGATCAGGACCTGGAAGCACACATTGGCTCGATGGAGTTGGCATTTCAAATGCAGACCGAGGCTTCTGAGGCATTTGATATTTCGCGTGAGCCACAGTATGTGCTCGATCGCTACGGAGATTCCGTTTATTCAAAGAGTTGTTTACTCGGGCGTCGATTGCTTGAACGCGGTGTTAGGTTCGTGCAAGTTTACTACACGGACAAAGGTAAGCAGCCTTGGGATACGCATAAGGATAACAATGGAGGGCATCGGCGTTTGTGTGCGGATAGCGATCGAGGAACAGCAGCTTTGCTGGCCGATCTCAAAGATCGCGGGATGTTGGAAGACACTCTCGTGATTTGGGGCGGGGAATTTGGGAGGACGCCGTATTCTCAAAACGACAAGAATGCCAAGTCAAAACCCGGGCGCGATCATCATGCGACTGGTTTTTCAATGTTCCTGGCCGGTGGCGGCGTCAAGAGAGGCATGATGTTTGGTGCTACCGATGAATTCGGGATGCATGCTGTCGAAAATCGCATGCATGTTCATGACTTGCACGCGACTATTCTGCACCTGATGGGCTTAGATCATGAGCGACTGACCTATCGCTACAGCGGTCGCGATTTCCGCCTTACGGACGTTTATGGCAAAGTCGCGAAAGACATCTTGGCATAAGAGAAATTCGTCTAGATGCAACTTCGCTGGCGATTTGTCTAACTTTTTTATCAAGCGCACAGACTCTCAAAACCTAGGCCTCTGTCTTGTCAATTGAGTGTGTCCCGGTGTGCAAGGTTTGAGCAGGGCTGCTAGAATGAGACCGAAAGTTAGATAAAC
>JBCCEO010000249.1:0-10045 GCA_039030255.1 Planctomycetota bacterium
CGGTTGCCGAAGCTGAGAAAATCTGGAATGAAATGCTGAGTGCCCATACTGATCGCGGCTCCGCCGTCATCGCCGTTGGTGGAGGCGTAGTCGGAGACTTGGCAGGATTCATGGCGGCCACCTTTGCCCGTGGAATTCCGCTAGTCCAAATTCCCACGACCTTGCTCAGCCAAGTCGACTCAAGCGTGGGCGGCAAAACTGGCATCAACCTTCCCGGAGCAAAAAACATAGTCGGCGCATTTTGGCAGCCAAGCATCGTTCTGATCGACTCCAAAACCTTGTCCTCCCTGCCCGAACGCGAGTACATTTCAGGCTTGGCGGAAGTCGCAAAGTACGGGGTAATCTTGCTTCCTGAACTCTTCGAGTACTTGGAAGAAAAACACGAAGCAGTCCTCGCCAAAGATCCGGGCGCACTCGAACACATCATCCTGGAGTCCTGTCGTGCCAAAGCACAAGTCGTGAAAGAGGATGAACGCGAAACCAGCGGCCTGCGAGCCATTTTGAATTACGGACACACTTTCGCGCATGCCCTGGAAAGCATCACCGGCTACGGCACTCTTCTTCATGGCGAAGCGGTCGCCATTGGAATGCACATGGCAGCTAACATGGCAGAAAAGATGGGCAGAATCGAAAGTGCGCTAGTGAATAGACAGCAAAACTTATTACAAAAATTGCAATTGCCAACCCAATTCCTTGATGCGGATCCAGAAGCAATGTGGCAGGTTATGCAGCATGATAAAAAAGTTGAACACGGAAAGCTGCGTTTCATCCTGCCGACCAAACTAGGCCACGTCGAATTGGTCGATGGTGTCGAAAAAGATGTCGCCACAAGCAGTATTCTCGCTGCAAACTCTTAGCTGTGCCGCCCTGGATGCTCAATCTCTGGACACAGACTTAGATCACCCGGCAAAGATAATTTTCACTGCCGCCGTCGCGATGAAGATGACCAAGCTTGCCATCAAAAAGGGAATCAAACTTATTAGCGAAGCAAGCATCGTCAGTAGCCGAGCCAACCAAGTGCGCTGGAAAAATGCACCGTGTGCAATCTGCGGTATGACTACATAGACTGTTGGCCCCATAAATGCATGTAAGGTCGAGGAGAGCCTTACTGTGATCGGAGTCAATAAGCCAGTTATCACGAGAACAAATCCGAAGATGTACAAGGCGAATACCAACATCTCGGCCACATAGTAATGCTCTCCACGTGCTCTATGGAACCAGCCAAGGAGTAGTGCAAACGGAAACGCATAGAAAAACAGAGCAGAATACGTATAGGACTGTTTGACGGAACTTAGGTACGTGTCCAACATCAGCTCCTCAAAGGGAACTCCAGTCCGTTCTTCGATCGATTTCCTGAAATCTTCGGCTTGCTCGGTTTGTTGGGTCACCTGCGTTTGCGAGCGAAATTGCTCGCGTATTACGCCATCGGATACCCAATACCCCAAGAGCTGAGTGGCAGCACCAATAAAGAAAATCGTGAGTGGATTCAGATACTTGCGTTGATTGCCCGAAATGTAATCCTTCGCAACTCGACCAGGAGCGCAAAGCAACGACCAGAACGTGTGAAACAGTCCGCGATCAATATCAGTTATTCGTACAAACAGCTCTCGCAGCAGTGGCCCAAGCGTCAAGCGCGCCTTCAAATGCCTTTGACCACATTGTGAACAAAACTCGCCGTCCTTTTCTGCTCCGCACGATGCACATGTCGAGGATCCAACGAACTCATTAAGGCTCTGTACCGACCCGCCCGCGCTGGATACAGCTACCGTCCCTAGTTTTGAGTTCGCCCCAACTGCATTAGCCGAATCAGATTCTTCAGGCACTTTGCCCCGAGAGTCATCCCACGTCATTTTCGCCAGCCATCAACCAAGCTTCCATCAAGTAATTGTGAGACCCTCATTGTACTTGATGCACAGCCACAAACGCAGTTGTCTTTACAAACGCAGTTGTCTTTACAAACGCAGTTGCCTTTACAAGCGCAGTTGCCCTTACATTCGGACGAACGAAAACGAATTTAACCCAGTATTACAAAACTACGGCTTTGTTTTCTTGGGCACTGCCGCCTGCAAACGCTTGATTGCCTTATCTACATTGACCTTCGTTTCAACAAATCGATTCAACTTGTACTCACCCCAGCGAATCTCTTCACCTTCGACGATTTTTTGAAAAGACATGTTGTACTTGAAGTCATAGTGCGCTCGGTCGCGTTTCAAAAACGCCAAGTAACGCCCTTTTTCGATCGGTCGCCAGACTGCCGAAGTGGAAGGACGCGTGCTGCTTACGATCGTGATCGTTCGCTTTTCCGGTGCAGGAAAATGGTCCGTTTTGATCGTCGTAATGACCTCAGCTTGCGCGACGAAAACAGCAGTTTTCGTTTTCAACGGCCCATGAATTTCGTCGATATCGACTCGAGTCACCGACTTGACTTCAACCACCGCGACCAACACCGATTCGGCAAGGTCCTTAATCGTATCCACAGCGACCTCTTGGCCTGCCGATGCTGGACGATAAGCGAAGAATAACACGAAGCAACTTGCCAAAGCAGCCAAACTTGCAACCGGATTTCTTTTCCATTTCATCGTGCTAGCCCCCCGAGAATATGAAGTGCAACAGTAGTGATCATGCAAGCGTCGCCACTTGAAGACAGACGCCACAAGGAGATTCCCAGTTCCCAGTTCTAGGTCTCGCTCAAGAAATTTCTCTCAGCCCTGGGGAACCGATTGTCCTCAAGGCAATTCGCGAATTCTCAAGTTGCGAAATTCCACCGGAGCTCCTTCCGATTCGAGACACAGATAGCCTTCCGCCGGCTCGCATTCTGTACCGCCTGATACTTCTTCGCCGTTGACCCACAATCGTACCTCGCCATTGATCGCACGAATGTAATAATGATTCCATTGATTGACATCATTCGTCAGGTTCTTGCTGGGAAAACTACGACGTCCATTCGGAGCCACGGGAGGAAACGGCTTCATTTTTGCGGGCCCCGTAGGAAAGACATCGCCATGCGAAGTAAACCAATCGGCCTTGCGTCCATTTCCACCTTGAAGATAGAGCTCGGCGTACCCCAGATCTAGTACTTGCACCTCGATTCCATTGGGTAACCGTCCCTTTCCGGCCGCCAAGTTGTCGATCGACTCTTGGCTTGCCCACAAAAAGACGCCTGAATTGCCGCCCTTTTTCTTGTGCTTCCATTCACAAACCATTTCAAAGTTGCTGAGTATCTTCTTACTGCGAATGACTCCCACAGGATTTCCCGTGCAGTACGCAACACCCCGTTCCCAGCGCCACGTGTCTTCATCGCAGTTGACGTTGGTAAAGTCGTTCTTGCCTAAGCTGCGCCAGCCTGGTCCGTCGCCGTTGAGAAATGCTTGCTTCAGCGGAGCAACATTCTTCTTCCCAACGGGAGCATCAATCGGCACCATTGGAAACAGCTCGGAAGGCGTGCGCGCCTCCTTCATCATGGTTTCAAGATGCTGTACCACGTCAGGATGATCGGCGGCCACATTGTTCGCTTCCGAAAGATCCTCAGCTATGTTGTACAACTCAATGTCCAAATTGCCGCTTTTCATCTTTTGTCGAACCGCTTTCCAGTCCCCAACTCGAATCGATTGCTGCCCACCATATCCCGCAAATTCGCGGTACAAGTACGGACGCTCGACCTGCTTCTGACCGAGCAGCGTTTTCTTCATGCTGATTCCGTCGATCCCCGCTGGAAATGCTTCGACATTGTCCGTCATATCCAGCAAGGT
Source organism: Planctomycetota bacterium (assembly GCA_039030255.1). Taxonomy (GTDB): domain Bacteria; phylum Planctomycetota; class Planctomycetia; order Pirellulales; family Pirellulaceae; genus Aureliella. Next base: position 3,750 of record JBCCEO010000249.1, read on the forward strand.
GGGCATCCAATCTTCGAAGCCACTGATGCGATCGCTCTCCGCTCCCGCTGGCACCTTGCCCGGCCACCGCACAATCGTTGGAACTCGCACTCCACCTTCGTACAAGGAACCTTTGAGGCCTCGCAGCTCTCCCACACTCGCAAAGAAGTTGTAATCGACTTCTTCTCCCAAATGCGTGGTGCCATTGTCGCTAGAAAAAACAACGATTGTATTGTCGGCCAGCCCAAGTTCATCCAGCAGTTCCATTAAGCGGCCGACATAAAGATCGAGCCTAGTGATCATCGCGGCATAGGCGGCACGCGGGGTAAAATGCGGCGTGTAACCATAACCTTTGCCGCGTGTGAACGGTGGATCTTCCCAACCCAAATCCAAGTAAGGCTTCAAATCCTCGTCCGGCACATGCAAGGCAACGTGTGGAATGACAGAAGGGTAGTACAAGAAGAATGGCTTGTCTTTGTTCTCCTTCACGAAATCTAAGGCCGCGGCATGAATGCGATCCGGTGCATAATCCTGTCCTTTGAATACATCATAGAACTTTGGGTCCGAAGCATCGGCACCTTCGGCCAAGCTAGCATGCCCAGGCACTTCCGGATCATTTTGCATGACAAAGTGCTTTTCGTTGTCCCACAAGTAGGACGGATAGTAGCTATGCGCGTGAGCCTGGCAGTTGTACCCAAAGAAGCGATCTACTCCCTGGTTGAGCGGCCGACCACTGGAGTCAGGTCCGCCCAACCCCCATTTACCAAAAGCTCCAGTTACATAGCCTGCACTTTGGAATGCCTCAGCAATCGTCACTTCGGAATTCGGAATGGGCCATTGCCCTTCGGGCGGTGTCGAGCGATTATCACGCACAATCGCGTGCCCCGGATGCTTACCGGTCAGCAAGACACAGCGCGAGGGCGCGCAAACAGCATTGCCGCAGTAATGCTGGGTCAGCCGCATTCCCTGACGCGCTAGTTTGTCGATATTCGGCGTCTTGATCAACTTCTGCCCGAAGCTTCCAAGCTCTCGATAGCCAAGATCATCGGCCAAGATGAAAACCACATTGGGCGGCCTTTCCTCAGCATTCGCAATCGTTTCTGAGAGGACAAAATGGAGCAACATTGCTCCAAATAAAAACGCCATAGAGTTCGTTCGCATTGTGTTCTCGGGAGTTGGAGTCAGCGTGTTGCCGTACGTAGAGGTCTTCGAACCGAGCTGAAACCGAATATTGTAACTAGCGGAGCGACCTCGTTTGTGCGCCGTCCCAGGCGCATTGCAGAATGCATTGCAACCGTCAAAGCAGTACCTAGGAGAGGCCGTTGAGGGCCATATTTTTACCGTTCGGTAAATTTTTCGAGGATTATTGCGAACTCAACACGTTTCTTCCCGATCGGTATTATATGATTGCGTAGCACCGAAACGCCACTATTTTTTCCCGAACGGGATCAAACTATGCACATCCAAGACTCAGAACAGCTGGGAAAGAAAATACGTGAGGCCCGCAAGCGAAGCGGATTGACGCAGAACAAGTTGGCGGCGCTTGCCGATGTCGGTCCACGTTTTCTCTCCGAACTCGAGCGTGGCAAGCCCACTGCGCAGCTCGGCAAAGCACTAAAGATCTGCGGCCTACTCGGATTAGAAATTCACATCCATGAACGACGCTAACTCAACCAACTTGAACGTCTTCTACCAGGATGAACTTGTCGGACGTGTTGTGACGGTCGACGGGGTGAGCATTCGTTTTTCCTACGCGCCAGACTGGCTCAAAAATCAAAAATCATTTCCGCTCTCGGTCTCACTGCCACTTCGAGGCGGATTCAGTGACGAGGCTGCAAACAACTTTTTCGTCAACTTGCTGCCGGAAGAAAATGTTCGCCGACGCACATGCGCAAAACTTGGCATCTCCGATGGCAACAACTTTGAATTATTAAAACGTATTGGAGGGGAGTGTGCCGGTGCGATCACAATCTTGCATTCTGAGCAACCTCCGGACAAGCTCCACGAGGAGAAAAGTGAGTACGAAGCGATCACGACGGAACAATTGCAACGTTGGTCGCGCGGAGTAGAAAACGTATTTGCTGAGGTAGCTGGTAGTCCAAAAGTTCGTCTTTCACTCGCTGGTGCACAGGACAAGCTTCCCGTTTTGCAAGAAGGCGAAAAGTTCTACCTCGCAAAAAATGCTTCGCCAAGTAGCCATATCATGAAGTTTCCTTCGACCACTTTTAAGCATCTGCCTGAAAACGAGGTATTCACAACATGGCTTGCAGGTAGCATTGGTTTGGAGACGGCCAAGGTCAAGCTATTGATGGTAGATCTCCCGGAGGGAAAACAAAATCGAATCGCGCTGATTGAACGTTACGATCGACTGACTGAAAATGGCAAGCTAAAACGCTTGCATCAAGAAGACTTCTGCCAAGCACTGGGGCTTCATCCGGCGCAAAAGTATGAAAAGGAAGGTGGTCCAACCTTGGCCGACTGTGCGAAGCTCATACGCGGGCATTGTACAATCCCGGCTATTGAGCTTGAGAAGCTAGTTCGCTGGTCTGTGTTCAATTGGCTCTGCCACAATGCGGACGCACACGGAAAAAACATTTCTTTCCTTTTTGCCGAGGACGGTCGGACAACCGTTGCCCCCTTCTACGACCTAGTATGCACCAAAAACTACGAACACATCGATGAAGATCTCGCCATGAAGATTGGAGGGCAATCGGAACCTGGTGCAATCTCCCAGAGAAGCTTGGAAACGTTCGCGTCAGAAATCGAAGTTTCGGCCAAGTTGGTAAAAACGATTACGAAAGAAAGTGCTTTACGACTACTCAAAAATCTGCCAGCGCAATCGGCTTTGTTCGAAGCAGAATATGGGAAGTCGCCGATCCTAGAACGCATTCCGCACATAGTAACGCGGCTCTGCAAAAGGGCCCTGTATGCCTTGGGAATCGGCTAGCAGATATTGTCAAGGACCTACGCCGAATATGCCTGCACCAGCGTCCTGATGCTCGGTTGGATTCAAGTGAATTGCGCGTAGCGTTCCATCTGCGAGGCGATCTTCAATTTCCGATTCTGATTTAGCAAATTCAAGTTCCTGCTGGACAGAATCCTGCTCCCGAACCGTGCTATCGTTCAACTCTTGCAAGGAAGAAATCACTTCTGCTTCGATATCATCCTCATCGATTACTACTAGCAAACTGCGCGGCAACACATTGTGATCCCCTGCCCAAGATTCCAAGAACAAGAGCGAGTCTGATTCAAAGGCCAGCATCATCGAATCCTTGGCGAAAAACAGATTGCGGCTCGATTCGACTTGCAATAGATCCTGCATATCTTGCTCCGCTTCAAGCACCATATTGGCGTTTGCCCAAAAGGTATTCTTCTTCATCTTCAAGGTACTAAAGGCCTGAGATGCAATGGAAATGCAAGACTCACCCACGAGTACACAATTCTCAAAACTGAGCTCGCTCTCTGTGCCGCTCTCCCAAAGGACGCACTCTCCTTCCGCCGCAAAGATCTCTGTCGATTCGAAATGAGCTCCGTCACCACCAAACGCAACGCAACTAGTTCCATCCCGATTCTCCAGCCGACATCTTATTACATACAATTTGCCTCCAGCAACTTCGACAAGTGTCCCCAATCGATGTTCGCCATTTTCGTCTTCGTCCGATCCCTCGTACTCATCGTCTTCGTCCGATCCCTCATGATCATCATCATGGTCGGTTTCCTCTTCTTCATCGTCCTCGAATTCCTCGTCCCAAGCATTTTTTAGGATGATACCCTCCATCCAAAGTTCGCCTGACAAAAGGGTAATACCCGATTCATTCTCACCAAGCTCGAGTTCTAAAGTTGGCGACAGCCCTTCAGCCGCAACCAGATTTACCCTCGAGTTTTCCAGCTCCAGGCCGACGAGCCGATAAGGCTCTTCACTTGTCAACACAATTTCAATTCGATCATGCTCCACCAGCAAATTCTCGAGCTGTTCCGAGCCTTCAGCTGTAAAACTCGGGAACTGCTCGTCTTCCAACGGATTTCCGTCACGAGTCCAGTCCCCATTTGCATTGTTGTCCTCAGACGCTTCGGTGCTACCTGATGCTTTGCGAGGGCGGGACTCTCCTTCACTAGCTTGGGCATTTTGCTTGTCCGTACCGGCAGGAATCCAGTAGAGGCAGAAACATATCAATACGATGCTCAGTCCAATTCCCAATGCCCAGGGCCAGTGATCTCTCGAAGCCCAATTCGAATCCACGGTTGCCGTACTCGTGTTCCCAGAATTTAAAAGCTGCTGCACCTCGTCGGCGCTTTGCGGTCGCTCGCTTGGTTGTTTGTGCAATAACTGCTGGACCAGCTGAGAAAACCAAAATGGAATCTCGGAGTTTTTATTTTCGAGAGGAGTTGCTTCGCCATGGCAAACTGCATTTAGTGTCGACATGATCGACGGTCCTACAAAGGGTGTCGTGCCGGATGCCAAGCGATACATCACGCAACCAAGACTGAATAGATCAGCGCGATGATCCACCGCCTTGCCCTCAATTTGCTCCGGAGCTACATATTCCGGCGTTCCGAGAAAAAGGCCGGTTTGAGTCATAGAGGAATTCTGTTCAATTCCGCGTGCGAGTCCGAAATCCGTCAATAAGGCTCGGTCAGTCTTGGCGTCAAGCAAAATATTGGCGGGCTTTACATCCCGGTGCACTATACCACTGGCATGTGCGGCCGAAAGTGCAGCACAGCAGTCTGAGGCGATTTTGACCAGCCTTTCAAAGGGCAACTTGGGAGTCGCCGCTTGAAACTTCGACAACGATTCTCCTTCTACAAATTCCATCACCAGATAGGGGAGTTCGCGAACTTGTGAGACACCGTAGACTGTCACGACATGGTCATGATTAATTCCCGCAGCAGCCTGAGCCTCACGCATAAATCTCGCAGAAGCCGTCGATTCGGCCAGCAGTGAAGGCGACAGAACCTTGACAGCCACAAGCCGATTCAACTTGGTATCCTCGGCCCGAAAGACGATTCCCATACCACCTCGGCCCACACATTCGAGCAACTCGAACTCGGCAACTCTTCCTAGTGCACGGCCCGGTTCCAACCAAGGTTGCAAATCCGTGAAAACTTTTTCAAACTCGCCAGAGTCGTCCGAAAGCGATTGCTTCAGGTCCGCCAACTTTTCCTTTAGGCGCGCCGACTTCTCCCTTGTCGGGGGAAAAGAAAGCACCCAAGTATCATCTCGACGCGGTTGATCCGATAGCATCTGTTGGCAACGAACACATTCGTTCACGTGTTCGGCAACCTGCTGTTCTTCCTGCGCATTAAGATCCCCTCGAAGAAACTGTTGAAGCTGAGAATCAGGAGGACAGAATTCGGATGTCATCGCGAGGGCAATATATGGAAAAAAGAACTCACCGAAGCACGAGCGGTCGATTGCATAATGTATCAAGCATCGTCATGCGCCGGCTCCAATTGATTAGCAACCTTAGGATCAGAAATCTAATTCCGCAGACTGTTCAATCATAGCGACCTTTTCTCGCAGGCGTTTCAGGACTCGGTTTTTCGCAACATAGACGGAACCTATTTTCATCCCTAACGCTTCCGAAACCTGATTCGGCTTTTGGTTTTCAACAGTTGTTCGCCAAAACGCTTCCCAAGTTTTGGTTTCAAATTCTCCTTGAATCTGCTCGCAGGACCATTCGAAGAGCTGCTGCCGATGCTCTTGCTCCCAAAGCTCCTGCTCTGCGTCGGCTCCTTCGACAGCATTTAGGGTCGCCAGCATGTTCGTATCGCCACTTCCATTGGGCTGCCGATTCGCAAGCCGAAACCAATTTGAAAGTCTCCTCTGAGCGACTAAGTACAACCAGTCGCGAAATCTACCGACACTTGGATCGTACTCGAAACGACCAATGCAACGTGCAACTTCCCGCATTACTTCTTGCGTTAAATCCGCAGCGTCTGCATCCTGCAATCCACGCTTGCGACCGAAGCGATAAACAAGCGGGCCGTAAACGTCTACGAACTGCGACCAAGCAATCACATCGTCTTCTTGTCGAAGACGCATCAGCAATGTGGCTTGGGTCGTGTTGCTCAAAACAGCCTCTTTGGCTTGGTTGACCTTTTCATGCTCGGAGCTGAACGCCCGATATTCTGTCTACTACTGATTTTATAAGAGAAAAATCACGAGGGTTTGCCACGTCCCTCTCGGACAGATGTTCTTTTTTCGGAGTTTCTGATTTTTCCTGTTAGAAGTCAGAAAGTCCTTTCAATCAATAGTAGCCGCTCGCCAACGGTGCAAAAGGAACTTCAGAGGGAAGGTCATGAATTCAATACAAAAG
>JBCCEO010000250.1:0-9983 GCA_039030255.1 Planctomycetota bacterium
CCGATCAGAACGTCGTCACCACGACCGCCCTTGAGTACATCGTCACCACGTCCTCCCTTGAGGATGTCATCGCCGCGACCGCCTTTAAGAATATCGTCGCCGCGTCCTCCGATCAGAACGTCGTCACCACGACCGCCCTTGAGTACATCGTCACCACGTCCTCCCTTGAGGATGTCATCGCCGCGACCGCCTTTAAGAATATCGTCGCCGCGTCCTCCGATCAGAACGTCGTCACCACGACCACCCTTGAGTACATCGTCGCCACGTCCTCCCTTGAGGATGTCATCGCCGCGACCGCCTTTGAGAATATCGTCGCCCTCGCGTCCCTTGATTACATCAACACCGCAACCGCCTTTGAGCTTGTCGTCCTCGCGGCTGCCCTTGATTACGTCGTGGTCATGTTCGTCTTCGTGGTCATGTTCGTCTTCGTGGTCATGATCGTCTTCGTGGCCATGATCTTCTTCGTCGTCATGATCGTCGTCGTGATAGGCTACAAACTCATCTTTGTGTTCATGGTCATCTTCGTGGTCATGGTCATCTTCGTGGTCATGATCATCTTCGTGATAGGCTACAAACTCATGGTCATCTTCGTGGTCATGATCATCTTTGTGGTCATGATCGTCTTCGTGGGCATGATCGTCTGCATCATGACGACCGTTGTATTTTGCATACTCAGCATCATATTCGCGACGGTACTTTTGGTAGTCAGCATACTCTTTTTCGTACTCACTATCAGCGTGAGAGTGAGCATCATCCATTTCTTGCTTATGCTCGCCGTCAGAATCCTTTCGATCTGAGTTCTTGTCCTTCTTGTGGCTGAAAAGATCATCGTGATGCGTGGAGGAATCTTCACCGCCATCATCATGAGTTGATTCAACGTCAGTGTGCTCGACGTCGTCGATGTCAGCACCATCAAAGCAGCTTCCGGACAGTAGCACCATTGCTTCAATAGTTTCTAAATGGAAGCTTTCAGTAGACTCGTTTGGGTTCTTCTTGCGAGACATTTTGTTTCCTGCACAGGTAAAAGAAATGGAACGCTTTCAACGAGTAGCAGCTGGCGTTCCAAAACCGGCTGTTTTCGATAAGACGCAATTTCTCATGGTTTTCTTTGATCTTGAGTTCGATCTGAAGAAGGCTGCGCAGGCGCATGTCGCGAATTGTCAACGTGCGTGATGCTTTATTGCAACATCTCTTGATTCAACCGAGGTCCCACCGGGGCGGGTTCCGCAACTTGATCGGGACCGGCTTGCTCCCTACTACCACGGGGTTTGCGCCACCAAAGGTCACAGCAAATGAAAATACTCACAGCGCTTGAAACGCACTAATCATGGCCTAGGATTCGACGGGAAGTCCCTTAATTCTTATAGGCTTTGGTGATGCTTGGCGAAGAAATCCAGCAATCTTTACACTTGTTAGAACAGCAACTTGCCACCAACGACTTGCCGAACGAGTCTACGGTGGAGTCGCAAGAAAGCGTCGCGCAGAACCGCCAAACACCACGTCGGCGAGTTGAGAACGTTATCGTTCGGCTTCGGCCAAGCAATTTGAGCCAACGGTCGCTCGAAGAAATCTCGGGGCGATGCAAGAATTTTTCTCGAAGTGGCTGTGGCATCATCACAGATTTCGCCCCACGTGTGGGTGACATTTACAACATTGAGATCCCGTCAGATTCTAACCATCCCCTGCATGGTGTCGACGCAAGATGCGTTCGCTGCCATTTGCTCGATGCAGATGCATTCGATTGCGGTTTTAGTTTCCTAGCTACGGTCTCCACTTCCAAGGCTCAAACGAAACAATCGACAGGCCCCTTGGATCCTCTTTTGTGATAGGGAGCTCTACAATGTCTTCAGGTGTTTTTGATGGTCAGACGCAGTTTGCACCAGAGTGTTTTGTTCTTTCTCAACACAGCGAATTTAAGACGAGATTGCTTGAGGTACGTGAGCAGAATGTAGAGGATATAGACTTCTTCCGGGCTGCTATCCAGACAATTGCCGGCAACCATAAGTGTCTTGGCTTCGCAATTCGGGGGCATCAAGGAGCGCAGATTACCTCAGAGTTCTCCTGCTCGACAAAGATCCCAAATGCACATCACCGAGAACTTAGCGAAATTCTCGCGAGTTTTATGCAAAAGTGCCAAGGAGAAGTTGGCAATTTTGTAAGTTCCGTAGTCGAAGTGGCTGAACGTAAACTTCTCTTCCTAGTCTTTGGATTTGAGGCGGCCGACTCCAATTTTATGGTCGGCTTCTGTGTAAACGAAGCCGAGAACGTTGAGTTGCTTGCTGCGAAAATTGAAGCCAACCTGGCATTGGTAGCCGCAAATCAGTTCCGCCCAGATGCCGCGGGCGAATCGGATGCCTTAGAGCAGTCTCTCGAACTTTCAACCAAAGTCGCCCGATACTCCACCCCTCAAGAGTTTGCGTTTGACCTTGTTCAGAGTTTGGCTGAGCGCTACGACTGCCAACAAGTTGCCTGCGGCTTTCGGAACAAATTACGAATTGACGTCCAAGCAGTCTCTGGGATGTCGCATTTCAAAGCCAGTTCTCCAGGAATTATCGATATCCAACAAGCCATGGAAGAAACGCTGGATGCTGGCACTTATTGCTCCTACCAGCCATTTGGCGAGACTCAAACGCACAATCGCATGCCCGTCCATTCTCGTTGGGGCAACGCGAATAACACTGCTGTACTCTCCGTGCCAATGCTTAACGGTGACGACTGTGTTGGCGTTGTCAGCTTATCCCGAGACGCCAACGTTGGGTTTAGCCAGGCTGAAATTGGGGAGTTTAAGCAACTGCTGGAACCTTTCGGACCAGCCATTGCACTATCAAAGCTAGGTCAACGTAAACTCAAGGAACACGCATTGGCGAGCGCAGGCGACGTCTGGCGGAAAGCATTGCAGCCTAAAACGAAGTCCGGCCTCATTTTGCGATTTGTTGCGGTTCTTGCCGCAGTTTTCTTTGTATTTGGATGGCTTCCCTACGAGCCAACGATTCCTTGCAAGCTCGTTCCTGCGAACCTGACTCAATCCCTGACACCATTTGATGCGCAACTAAAGCACGTCCATGTGCGCTCTGGCGATTCCGTGCAGAAGGGTCAAACACTAGTCATGCTTGACACGCGTGAATTAGAGCTTGAACGTGCGCGACTAATTGCGTTGCGGGATCAGTCATCTGTCGATGTTCGAGCCGCACTACTTCGAGGAGACGCTGCCAATGCATCGCTCAGTCAAGCCGCGATGAGGGCCAGTCAAGTCCAACTCGACGCAGTGGAACGCAAGATCGCTCTCTGCACAATTCAAGCACCCGAGGATGGAATGGTCGTCGAAGCAGATTTGGAACAGCGGGTTGGCCAAGTTCTGCCTCAAGGAAGCATGATCTTGTCCTTCGCGCCCATGGATCAATTTGAGCTTGAAATACATGTCCCTGAACATACATCTCGGCATATTGTGGCGGATCAAAAAGGAGTTTTTGCCAGTGCGGGAGATCCAGGAAATGACATGAACTTCCGCGTGATGAGCATTTCTGGCTCCGCAGAATTAGTAGACGGCCAGAATGTGTTTATTGCCCGTGCTGAATTAGATGGCAATTCAGACAAATTGCGACAAGGAATGGAGGGATTTGCCAAAGCCCACGTCGGCTGGCGACCTATCCCATGGCTTGCATTCCATCGCATCTATGAGTACGCCTGCTCCCATTTCTGGCTGTAGAAATAGGCATGAACAAAGAGTCCCCTTGCGACGAAAAACAAGATGCTTTTGCGGAACTCCGTGAACTGCGTTCGGGGTTGCGCGCAAATCTTCAGGTAACTCGACAAGTCAACCGGGGCAAACCTGTCTACACGTTATATGACCCGGTCAGCTTTCAAGCCCATCGGTTGAGCCACTTTGACTACAAAGTTCTTTCCTGCTTGAACGATAACCAAACGCTGCAAAATAGTTTTGAAGACTGTGTGGCTAGAGGTTTTTTGCAAGCCTCGAACGAGGAGCAGTTCTATTCCTTCATCAAGAACTTAGATCTGCTGGGACTACTTTCAACTTCGCAGCAGTCTCACAGCTCACTCTATAAAAAATTCCTTGCAAAACAGGCAGCGGAGAGAAAGAGCAAGATTTTTGATTTCTTGTTCCTGACGATTCCGCTTTCCAATCCGGACCGCTTCCTCGATCGGACGTATCGCTATTTCTCATTCCTGTTTACAAAAGCCGCTTTGTGCGTTTGGTTAGTCGCCTTGACTTTTTTTCTTGCTGTGCTTTTCAACCGCTGGTCAGACTTCGTTGCTCCACTAAACAACTTATTAGCGGCAAACAACCTCGTCTTTATGGTGATCGCGTTCTTCGGCCTCAAAGTACTACACGAGTTTGGTCATGGGTATGCTTGCAAGAACTTTGGTGGCCGCGTCCCCGAGATGGGATGCAAACTTATTGTGGGCATGCCTTTAGCCTACGTGGACGCGAGTAGCGCCTGGAGTTTCCACAGTCGAGCACAGCGTATCGTGGTAATGCTTGGTGGCATGTACTTCGAGAGCCTAGTAGCCATCCCTGCGTTACTAATATGGGCTGCGATGCCAAACAGTATCGCTGGCTCTTGTGCGTACCAACTTGTATTCATGGCGGGTGTCGCAACCATACTTTTCAATGCGAATCCCTTCATGAAATTCGATGGCTACTTCATGCTCAGCGATTTGGTTGGGATCCCAAATTTACGCACCAAAGCCATCCTTGTTTTACAACAGACGCTACAACGTCGTGTTCTAGGGATGCAGGTCAAACCGTTTTCCCACGGGGGAGAACGCATCTTTCTGTTTTTCTTTGGGCTTGGCTCGGTACTGTATACCACCCTAATCATGATTTCCATTTCGGGAATTGTAGTCGCTCGCCTGCACTTTGTTGGGCTGATATTGGCTGGCTACAAATTGGGATCCCTGGCTTTCGGTTTACTGAAAAAGCTATTCAACTTTTTACTTTTCTCGGAGGCAACCGAGGAAGTTCGCCCTCGAGCGAGATTTGTTGCATTTTGCCTGGCTACTGGAATCCCCAGTTTATTATTCTTAGCCCCGATTCCCACGGGGATCCAAGTGCAAGGAATCGTTTCGGCTCAAAAGTCGACGGTCATCCGGGCCAATACAGCTGGTATATTGCGACAAGTGGAAGACTTGAACAATCATCCAGTGGAAGCTGGACAGCCTTTGGCCACGCTTGAAAATATCGATACTACCAGCTCTCAAAAATCAGAAGAAATAGCAGCTGACGCTAGCACAAAACAAGCATTCTTCGTTAGCCGCCAGGATCTAGCAGAAGCTACAAAACTGCAATCCGAAAGCCGCTTCCAACAATACCGATTGATGCAAGCCGATCGACAAAAAAGAGAGCTGCAAATCCTTGCACCGCATTCCGGGAAACTTGTGTTCATTGTCCCCGACTACACTCGTGGGGCTTTTGTCCGTACCGGAGATCCAATTGCAAAAATTGTTGACGGCGAAACGCGAATCCGAACCTACCTGACAGAATCGCAGCTTTCGAAAGCGAAAACTCGCTCCGGAGAGATTGCTGGCGTTCGACTGTTGGGCGAAGTCGGCGGCGACTGGCAAGGAGTGGTTAGTAAAGTCGCGCCAGCAAGTATCGAGGCTCTCGAAGATGTCGCGCTATCAACCATTTCCGACGGAAAGATTGCCGTAGATCCTGAAACAGGAAAACCACTAGATCCTATATTTCTAATAGAGATCAAAATCCCTGAACTTCGAAGTCACGATACCCTGCAAGATCTGCGGGCTCAGGTGTTATTTGGAAGAAAATACGACACGGTAGGTAGTCACATACTCCGTACACTTCGCAACTTAATTCACACAATGTTTGCCACTTAAGATCATTGGCACTAGCCGAGGAATCAAAATGAAGACACAGATTGCTTTCGTAGTCATTCTCGGATTGATATCAGATGCGCAATCCCAAGAAAGTCATCGGTTTGTAAGTCGATCAGATAAAGCTAGTGAAAATATCAATGCTATTGTGCCAAACCCTACAGCCTCGACTCCTACCTTGGAAAAACCTACGCAGAATCCCTTCTTCGCCCCCCAGGATTCTTCGAGTGGATTCCTCCAGGGAATCGCACTGCCTCGGCAGGACGGCAATCTAACCGTAGTTGCGCCAAGCACAGTGAAGAAGATCTTCGTTGAAGAAGGCGCATTAGTAAATGCAGGAGACCCTATCATCGGTCTTGACAGTCGGGTTGCGGAAGCCGCCGTTGCGGTGGCTGAGCGAGCAGTCGCAAGCAAGGCTGCCATGGATCAAGCGGAGCTTGCGATGAACTCTGCAAAATCTCTTCTTCTTCGAACTGAAAAAGCATTTCGAGCGGGAGCCTCAGGCGAGTTTGAACTGGAGGCTAACAAGAACGCTTATGAACAATCTGTTGCACTTTACCAATTCCAAGTTGAACAACATCTAAAGTCAAAAGCAGAATTAAAGCTTGCTGAAGCTGAATTGGCCACCAAGATTCTTCGTGCACCATTTGCCGGGACTGTAGTAGCCATTCCCGCTAAGCTTGGAAGCACTCTGCAACCAGCAGAACTGGCAGCACGAATTGTCGACCTTCAGATATTAACCGTAGATATGCACCTGCCAACGACCTTGTTCGGGTCTCTGAAACGCAACCAAACTATCTCCCTACTCGCGGCTGCTCCGGTCAACCGAAAAGTTTCGGCCAAGATTCGCTATATCTCACCCGTTGTTGAACCTACCAGCGGTACGTTCCGCGTGCGTTTTGAGATATCAAACAAGTCGGAACAACTGCCAGCTGGCTTTGAGCTTTGGTTTCCCAAAAAATAAAGCCGCGATGGCCCTATTAGAGTCCAATGCAAAGATCCGAAAGCAAGTTGATAGCATTGGTCTTTTCCAAACCTAATCGCATCCCAAATCCTGCCTTCCACAATCGTCACAGTTTACGCAGCAGGACCAGCACGTAACGGAAAGCCCGAATAATCTGCATTCCTGATGCGAACAGTGCATTACTGCCAATCGGGACACGATGAGTTATGTGATGAACCGCACCACCCGAGATGTGCAACACATTCGCCCCTAGTGTTCCAACGCTGCAGAATAGACGGATCTATGCGGAACTGCGGAAAAACGCGAAAATTGGCATCCTTCACTAAGCTCTTCACGATCGCAGGCTTAGTACTTCCGATTGCATTTGGAGGCACTACTTTCGCTCAGAGCCATCGAGGCGCAGACTCCGTTCTCATTCAAGGCAAAGCACAGCGCGTCGTGCGGTTTTCAGGCCAGAGCGCAACTGCAGCAAATCCTGTAAAGCCAAATTCCCCAGCAAGTCTTAGCCGACCGCGCTCTGGCAGAGCAAGTCAACTCGCTTTTGGCTCCAAGGAACAACCGGATCCCAGGACAGCCCAGGTTGCCGACTTGCAGACCCCGAGTCAGATGCAACTAGTTTCTCAAGATGAAACCAATGCGCAGGCGACCCCAGAGGGAAGCCTGAACCCTGCAAATGTCGAGGGACTGCGTCCTCCCCGCTCAAGGTCGCGTGAATCTGTTGTCCCGCTCTTGAGCCCACCTGGCTCCTTGGGTCGCGCAACAGGACCTACCGCGTCACCTTCGCTCACCGAGAATCCAAACAACTCAGGCACCAATAGAAACGGTGAGCCACCCAAACCTGTATCTCCGTCTGAGCTAAGACGTATTGATGAAGAACGACGAGCCCTAGTCAACAGCGTAGAAGAGTTACTTTCTTCGGTTCAGCGAAATGACTACTTGAAACTTGAAACAACTCTGCACCCCGATTGGATTTCCGATATCCGGTTTCCTCTGCTTCGATATCAATCTCATTATGAACTTTCGCTTGTTGAAGCGATCCATACCGCGATCGAATTCGCACCTGAGATTGAAATACTAAGATCGCAAGTTGGAATTGACCAAGCAGAAGTAGTTCGTCAGCAATCCGGTTTTGATTGGGCGCAATTCATTGAAGCGAATTGGGATGAAGTCAATATTCCCAATGGGAGCAATCTTGAGGGAGTCGATCGCCTAGAAACGCATACCTTGGCCAGTAGTGCAGGACTTTCAAAGCTCAATCAGTTCGGCGGAACGTTACAGCTAGCCCAGGAGCTTGGTTACGCTGACTCCAATTCGCAGATCTTCTTTCCACAGAACCAAGCCAGTAACGGTTTGGTTCTCGAATATCAGCAGCCCTTGCTGCAAGGCGCGGGATTATTAGTCAACCAAAGCCAGATCAATATTGCTGTAGCCAACGCCGCGTCGAGCCGTGAGGATTTCGTGGCCGGTCTTCAACAGCATATATTCTCAGTCATTAACGCATATTGGGCAATGGTTGCGCGACGTGGCGAATATGTCGTGCAGAAACGGTCCTACGAGCGTGCTCTTACGGTTGCAAAAATTGTCACCAATCGAAAGCATTTAGACGTCGGCCCAATCCAATCTGCACGTGCTGAAGCGACCTTAGGGGCTCGAAGAGCTGCAGTTCTGCAAGCTGAGTATGCAGTTGTGTTTGCACAAGAGCAGCTTTTGCGTCTGATGTTTGGATCGAAATTTGAGTCCAGAACGGAGCGTGAATTACTTCCAACTAGCGATATGCTCGGACCGTTGCGAACCGTTGACATGGATATGGAAGTCCAACTCGGCTTGCAAAATCGTCCTGAAGTCCTGCGGGCTCTGCAACAGATCAAGGCCAGATCGATTGAGCAAGGAGTTGCTCAAAATCAATTGCTACCAGTATTGGACCTGACCTTGAGCATGTCCAACCGCGGCCTCCAGGGCAACCGCGGATTCTTAAGCGCCTTTACTGATCAGTGGGACTTTGGTGACCCAAGCTATGGTATCGGGCTTAGCTACGCATTACCCGTTGGCAACCGAGCGGCCAAAGCGAATGTTAAACAAACACAACTGCGACTCAAACAGATTCAAAAGGAATTTGAGCAGACCGTTTCCGATGTCTCGCTTGAAGTCCGCAATGCTTCACACAGCTTGGTTCTGTCGGGTAAACAACGAAAAGTCAGTGGAAATGCTCTTGGCCTGGCCAGAAAAGAACTGGAAATCTTGGAGCAACGTATTGTGCTGCTTATGGAAGGCAATCAAACCGGCCCTCTCTATCTGGAGAATCTTTTGCAGACGCAGGAACGTCTAGCTGCAGCGGAACTCGGACTAATGCAAGCCAGCTCCGATTACGCCTTGGCTGTGTTTGAACTGCAACGTGCCAATGGTAGCCTCCTAAAGTGCAGCCCGCTGCCTAGCGAGGCTGCTCCTGCAAGCAGTTGGTCCCATCGCGCCGCCGCGGCACCAGCGACCATGCAGCCTTCCGCGCCAACGCCAAGCTCAGCGCGACTCCAAGCAGATCAAAACATGAATCGCCTAGAAATGCTGCCCTCTGTCGCGACTTTCCAAAGCAGCCGCCAAAACCTAGTGGCCTCTCAGCCCTCTCCTGCGACCTACACGAGAACCCCGAGCGTTCCTGGTGCCGCCCCAGCTGGACCCGCAAATTACTCGGCAATTGACAGCAACAACAATGGAATCAACCCCGCCACCGGTGCACCCCAACTCTATGGCAGACCTCACGTTATGGCTGTACCGCAAAACGCAGGTCCAGGACAACCGCAATACCTAACGCTTCATGGTGCCCCGAATCAGCCAGTAACGCCGCAGCAGGCGGTACCACACCAAACGGTTTCACAGCATTCGGTTCCACAACATTCGGTTCCACAGCAGGCGGTTCCACAACCTTCGCTTCCACAGTATTCGGTGCCGCAGCAGTCGGTTCCACAATATACATTGCCTTCAGAATACTTCGCAGCTCCGCAATACGCAGTAATGCATCAGGGCCCGGCTGCTGCTCCCCCTGCACCCAACACGGCAGTTCAAAGTGCTGCATCTTCATTCAAGCAGGCCACTCCGGCTCGACAGCCACAAGCTCTGGCTACCGAGGAATGGACGGTGGCGGACGGAGAGTGGCCTTCGGATGCATTGCAAC
>JBCCEO010000251.1:0-9970 GCA_039030255.1 Planctomycetota bacterium
CCGGGCTTTACCTTCAATTCGGAGGCGAGAGAACTCGGCCCTCGCAGGACCTCGTTGCGCGCATCGCGATACAGCCGCAAAATATCGTCGACCTCGGTTGCGGCCCTGGCAACAGCACTCAAGTCCTCGCTGAACGTTGGCCCTCTGCCTCGCTGCTTGGCATCGATAATTCGCCAGCGATGATCGATGCTGCAAAGCAAAAGTACGCTAAGCAGAAATGGGGCAAGGCCGACATTCGGACTTGGCAACCCGAATCGCCTTTCGACCTCGTCTTTTCCAATGCCGCCATTCAATGGCTACCGGAGCACGAAAAGCTCATCCCTCGATTGTTCTCCTGGGTAGCATCGAAGGGAGCCTTAGCTGCGCAAATCCCAAGTGCACACTATGCAACGATCCGTGTCCTCATTCACGAAGTTTCACGCGATGCACGTTGGGATGAGCGAATGGAAACGCCACGCAAGGCGCTAACCATGGAGCGCCCCGAACGTATCTACGACTTACTCGCTCCACTTTGCCAAAACATCGATCTCTGGGAAACCGAATACATCCATATCATGGAATCTACGTCGGCACTGATCGAGTGGATGAAGGGAACCGGTCTGCGCCCTTTCCTGCAAGAGTTGACTAACGAAGAAGGCACCGATTTTCTAAAGATCCTGAAAACTCGTGTGGACCAGGAATATGAGATTCGCGCCGATGGCAAGGTTCTGTTTCCTATGCGTCGTACGTTTTTCATTGCTTACGCATCGTAGAAGCCCTCGGTGAAAGCTGGGAACTATTCTGCTCTGTCCTCTTCAGAAGAAATATCATGTGGGCTCGGAGGCGGCTTTTCCAAATCTCGTGCTTCGAATACACCTGAAAGCTCTGCTAGATGCTCTGGTTCCAATCCATGCTCCAGATAATCAGCTTCTCGATCCGCTTCGCCAACCGCCGCCTCTGCTTGCTCAACCATGTACATTTCCAACAGTCTGTGCTCGCGGACGGATTCCAAGGCCTTAAGGATCCCCTTCGGCGTCAGCTGCAATGAACTTTCGTCGACAACGACCAATCCTGCCGCCG
The DNA here is from genome assembly GCA_039030255.1 of Planctomycetota bacterium. GTDB lineage: Bacteria > Planctomycetota > Planctomycetia > Pirellulales > Pirellulaceae > Aureliella. The sequence goes on from JBCCEO010000251.1 coordinate 1,060, forward strand.
CCATTTTTCCCGCGAGCTGCCGTGTTTTTGATTCCGACCATTCCCGCGATTTAGCAATAGCACGCAAGCTGATTGGAACCGTTGATTTCAACTCTGACGCACCTAACGGCAGCTCGTTCCGAGTCTCCAAAATCTCATAGGCAGCTCGCAGCAGGTGCAGAAAATCGTGATCCCGTTGCATGCGCCAAAAACGCAAAAGACGCCAAATCACTCCACGCTTGGCCCCCCAGCAAAAACTAAAGGCAAAAAAGAAGCAAGAGACAATCACAATCGTAGCACCACTTGGCATCTTGGCAAATGTAGCACTCAACATTGTTCCGATGGCACAGCTTAGTGCTCCGAGTCCAGAACTGATGAAGAGCATTTTTGTCAAACCATCCGTCCAAAAGCGAGCAGAGGATGCCGGAACGACGAGCAAGGCGATTACTAGAATGGTTCCGACTGCTTGCAACCCGACCATGGTCACGACGACAACCAATAGGATAAGCAGCGTATCGAGAAACATGACCGGCCATCCCTGGCTTGCGGCCAACTCGCTGTCGAAACACAAGATCTTCAACTCTTTGCCAACTAACACGATTGCGATGAAGACAAAAGCGAGCGAAATTCCACTGGCCCAAACGTCGTCCATTCCCATCGACGCAGCTTTTCCATAAATAAAGCCATCGAGCCCCGAAGCATTGCCTCCCATCTTTTGCACGACTGTACGAATCGCGACGCCAGCGCCAAAGAAAACGCTTAACACGATCCCCAGTGCGGCATCCTCGCGAATCTTCACCCAATGCCGCAAGGCAAGGACAGCGGCACCGCCCAAAGCGCCGCTAAGCGCTGCACCGAAAAAGATCGTCGGCAAGGATTTGTCCTGGCCCTGCAACGCGAGCCACATAAATGCCAGGGCAGTACCTGGCAAGGTAGCGTGCGCGATCGCATCCCCAATCAAGGCGCGTCGCCGAAGCAGCAAATAGACTCCTAGTAGTCCAGACGCCATTCCAAACAAGACAGTCCCTAGTAGCACAACGCCGCTGTTGTAGTCTTCCAGCGTAATGAATTGCCACAGTAGATCCAGCCAATGGTCACGAGATGAAGCCTGCGATTCGCCCATCAGGACTGCCCTTGTTCGCGTCGCCTCATTGCCTCTCCGACTTCCTCTAGCAAAGTCAGTTTCCCGCCGTAAGTCTTCTGCAAATTGGATTCAGTGAATACTTCAGAAGTGGGACCTACGGCGACCAACCGCATATTTAACAAGATCAAATGGTCGAAATACTCAGGAACGGAATGGAGATCATGGTGCACCACGATGATAGTTTTTCCTTGGCGTTTCAATTCTCGCATGAGCGTGATGATGGCGCGCTCCGTAGAAGCGTCAACCGCAGCGAACGGCTCATCCATAAAATACAAGTCTGCTTGTTGCACCAACGATCTAGCCAGAAAGGTGCGCTGTTGCTGTCCGCCAGAAAGCTGACTAATTTGCCGGTTCGCGAGATGCTCGATTTCCATCTTTCGCAGGGCTTCGGTAGCCTCCTGTCGCTGTTTTGCCCCAACCCGACGAAACCAGCCGAGTTTGCCGTAAGTCCCCATCAGGACGACATCGAGTGCCGTTGCTGGAAAATCCCAATCCACGCTCTCGCGCTGCGGAACATAAGCAACACGCGCGCGCTGCTTGCCGTAGCTCCCACCTAGTACTTGGATTTCACCCGAAATCTTGGGCACCATGCCAACGACAGCTTTTAGTAGAGTGCTTTTTCCGGCACCGTTTGGGCCCACCAGACCAACCAGACTGCCTGACGGAATGGTTAGCGAAACATTCCATAGCACCGGTTTCCGATGGTATGCAACAGTAAGATCCCGGACGACAAGCGGCGATTCGCTAGTTGAATCATCCGCCCTTTCTTGCTCGCCGCTCCTACTGCCATTCGTGGAAGTAGTATTAGCGTCTATTTCTCTACTTGACTCGGCATCACTCATCAACGTTACTCGCCGGCCGACTCTGATTCCGACATTGCTCGCCCGTACTCAAAGCCGTCCTCGGGCACTTCGCCTCCCAGTGCTTTTGCAATCGTACTGAGATTGTGCTCCATCATTCCGACATAAGTGCCTTCGTAGGTTCCTTCAGCACCCATGGCGTCCGAGAACAAACTGCCCCCAATTTTGATCTCATGCCCTTTGCGTTTCGTCCCCTCGACCAAACTTTCGATGGATTCCTTTGGCACGCTACTTTCAACAAAAACGGCGGCAATCTTGCGTTCGGCAAGCATATCAACCAGCTCATTGATGCGATGCAAGCCAGCTTCTGAATCCGTGCTGATTCCTTGTACTGCTTGTACTTCGAGTCCATAAGCGGAGCCAAAATAGCGAAATGCATCGTGAGAAGTCACCAGAACGCGGCGTTGCTCGGGGATAGTCTGCATAAGCTCACGGCCCCAGCTGTCGAGAGCGTTCAAACGGTACGACACACGCTTGCCGTTTTCTTGGAATTCCCAGGAATGCTCTGGATCGAAGGCAATCAATGTATCTGTGACCCCATCCGCAACTCGCGCCCATAGACTCACATCCATCCAAACGTGCGGATCAGGATGTCCCTCCATTTCCGGGTCTTGAGTCAGCATAGATTTTGGAAGTGATTCCGCGACTGCCTTGGAGGGTGTTTTGCCGCCACCAAGGATCTCCGACATTTTGCCTTCGAGCAGTAAACCGTTATACAGCACAAGATCTGCTCGCAGTATTGCAGCCGAATCATCACGTGTCGCGGTATACAAGTGAGGGTCGACACCAGTGCCCATAAGCTGCGTCACCTCGACATAGTCGCCGCCAATCTCCCGCACAAGATCGGCGACCATCCCAACCGTGACTGTCACCTTGATCGGGTACTCGCCTTGGAAGCGCTCGATTTTTTTCGGTTGTGTCTCCCCATGCCCATGCCCTTTCGGCTGGCCGCCGCAACCGGGTAGGATCAAAATACCGAGAAGCAAGCAGCCCAACAAACACCTTGCATCGTCTTTTGTAGATATCAAAACGGAGAACCCCCAAGGAGATTTAGCCTATGGTACATTTCCCTCGATTTTAGCTTAAGCTACATTTTGGACAATTGCAGAATGCCTCTTCAGCCAAGAAAAGCGATAATACGCTTAGGGGACCTGGGCAAGAAGCGCTGCCGAAAACAGCAGCAGGCTCCCCTTGCTAAATCAAACTTGAGTCATCTGAGTACTTGTAGAATCCTTCTTGCGTCTTCCTACCTAAAAGTCCACTGTCGGTTTTCTCGCGAATCATACGAAGCAATACTTCAGACTCAACCGGACTCTCATTGGCCCAACGTGCGTTGGCTAGAACCTGCTCGATGACATCTAAACCAATTTGATCCATCATCGCAAATGGCCCGAGTCCCATTCCCGTGACCGATTTCCAAGCATCGTCAATTTCTTCCGGATCGACCACATCACGTGCCGCAAGCTCAAGCGCAGATCGAAGTAAAGACTGCAACATCCAATTGAAGACGTAGCCTGGATGTTCCTTTCGCAACATCAACGGACGCATGCCTAGACGCAGTGCGAGCTCTTTCAAACGCTCGATGACCTGCTGATTTGTCTGCCTAGTCCCTACGATATCAGCCACCGAGTCGCGAAGGACAGGCACGTGAAAATGCATATGAGCGTAACGCTCGGGCCCTTGAACGAACTCGGATAAGAGTGATGGCACGAAGTAAGAACTATTAGAGGCCAGTATAGTATCTTCATGCAGGATCGAGCTAACCTTGCGCAATACGCGTTTCTTAACTGACAGCTGCTCCGAGACGCTTTCAAGTACGAGCTGATAGTCGCTCATCGCCGTCTCAGTATTTGGAAGTTCTCTGATCCAGTCCAATCGATCGAGAATCAACTCGGCCGATTCTATCGAGGTCTCATCCAAAGAGTCGGTTTGCCTGGGGGCCGCCTGGGAAGTTTTTATGGAATGAAAAATCCACTGCTTGGAGTCTTCTAAAGCCGCATTATTTCGGTCGAACAGCGTTACATTCAGCCCGCAAATAGCCATTTTGGCAGCAATCTGGCGTCCTACCCAGCCAGATCCGATAATTAATACCTTGATAATCGGCAGATTTCCCACCAGCTCGCTTTCTTGATGCTACCTAGGTTTGTGATGCTCGCCAATGTAGTAAAATTAGACGTCGGGGACGAGTGCGTTATAGCCGCGCCGTTGCCTGACTTTTCTCCGCAACAGCTTATCTTTGCTATAAAGTCGCGTTCCTAATTTTGGCTCTTTTCTTCGTTAGGACTCGACCCCAAACCCAAAGGACCTAAGGGTGCTAACCAACAGATTGGACGCAAATCGATTCTGGCAATCCTGCTTCGGCCTCGTCGCCTACACCAGCATTCTTCTCGGGTCTGGCCAAGCTTGGGCGCAGCGCATTCAGTTGAGTGCAGAAGCCGACAGCAAACCGGTAGAAACGATCCAAATCGAATTCAAGGACGAAAACGGGGTCCAAGAAAGTACCATTGCCGAGGTCTGGGCTCGAGAGAAGGCTGGTCACCTTTTGATCCTCACACCGGACGGTCAGCTGAAAACGGTTCTTAAGGAACAGCAGATTTCAGTGAATCCAACGAAAACTGCGATGCAGCCGCTGACGCAGCAAGAGATTTTTGATGACCTGAAGTCGAAACTGCCGCCCGGCTTCGCACTTCGCAAAACCAAGCACTATGTGATCGTCTACAACACGAGCGAAGCTTACGCCGAATGGGTCGGACTGCTTTTCGAACAATTGTATCGGGGTTTTTACAACTATTGGGGAACCCGCCATCGCGTCGATCTTCAGGAACCCCGCTTTCCGCTGGTCGCCTTAGTTTTCAACAACAAGCAATCTTATATTCAGTTCGCGCGGCCCAAGGTTGGCGATGCGGCGGAAACGATGATTGGCTTCTACGATATGCAGACCAATCGTATGGTGACTTACGATTTGACTGGTGCGAATGGAATGGCAAACGGCCAGAACTCCCAAGCATCCAACGCAAGACTTATCGACCAAATCCTTCGTCGTCCACAAGCAGAAAGAACAGTTGCCACCATCGTGCACGAGGCCGTGCATCAAATTGCCTATAACAGCGGCCTTCAAGTTCGCTTGGCCGACAACCCACGGTGGCTTAGCGAAGGCCTAGCGATGTTCTTTGAATCGCCCAGCGCAAGAAGCAAGACAGGCTGGACGATGGGTAATGTGAACTATCACAACTTGATCAAGTTCAAACAGAATTTCTCATCGCGGCAGGCCGATTCACTGACAAGCCTAATATCTAGCGATGCGCGACTGCTGGACTCACGCCAAGCCACGCTTGCCTATCCAGAAAGCTGGGCACTAACTTATTTCTTGATCAACACCAAGAAAACGCAATTCAAAAACTACATGCTCGAACTCGCCGAGCTTCCACCTGCTGGTCCGACTCTGGAGAAAGCAAGAGTCGAAACTTTCAAGAAGCACTTTGGCGACGATCTTGAAAAACTCGATCGGGACTTTCTCAAATACTTGTCGCGCTTACGCTAGATCTCCAGTGTTTGACTAATCTCAAACGCATCCAGAACGAAAAAGAGGAACCCAATAGAGTCCCTCGTTTGAAGAAAATCGATTTGCCGCCGGTGTTCCGAATCAATCGCGAAAGTACCGATCGCTTTCCTTTGCCCAAAGTTCATCTAAGAGATCGTCTTCGCCAACCTTTTCGACCCTGTCTACGATCTGATCATTCGTGCTTAGATTCTCAACAGGCGCGGCTCCATTGGATGATACGTCGTGAAGCGTAATGAAAGTATCCTTTCCATCGCCACCTTCCAATCGATCGCCCCGTAGCTCAAAGTCCAAACCGCCGTAGAGGACATCATCTCCATCTCCGCCGAATAACTGGTCGCGGCCTAAGCCTCCGTCCAAGACGTCTTTGTCGTCACCCCCCTTGAGCACATCGTTGCCTGCGTCACCCTCAAGCCAATCGCGTCCTTCGCCTCCGTCGAGTAGATCGTCGCCGTCTCCAGCACGAATCAGATCATCACCACTTCCGCCGTAAAGATCGTCATCGCCGAGCAAGCCATAGATTCGATCATGGCCCTTTCCACCGGTAATGAAGTCCGAATCATCTCCTCCAACAAGAAGATCATTTCCGTCTCCTCCGTGGATGGAATTAGTTCCGTTTCCGCCCCAAACTTCATCGTTTCCTTGGTCGCCAAAAAGACAGTCCGTCCCTTCTCCACCTACCAAGATATCATCGCCCTTGCCGCCTCGGATATAGTCGACACCATCTCCTCCATCGAGCCAGTCGTCTCCTGCACCGCCAACCAGAGCATCGTTTCCTGCTCCCCCATTAGCGACGCAGTCGAACTTGGTGTTATTCACGAAAACGTCGTTGCCGTCGTTTCCATTGAAGCGGATTCCGGTAACTCCGTCCTTGTCGAATGCGGCAACCCTAGTTTCGCCCCCATTTTCAGTGATGACAAAAACAGAAACGCCCCCACCCTCTTCACGAACTTCGACGTGATCCGAAGCGTTGGTCCCTTCGATTTGGATTTCACCAGCGTAGGACACGACGTCGACCGCCATTAGCTTGCGTTCATCCAGCATCTCAAGCGTTGCCAAGCGATTCTTCCTGCTAGATGGGCGACCAATTCTGTTTTTATTTTTCTTGAATAGCATGATTCTTCTCCAGTTTGAGTTCTGCTCAATTGAGCATTCGGTTTTGCTTACAACTGGTACATGCACAAAATCTGAAATAGCCCCGCAACATTTCGAAGAATTCTTTTAGTATATTTTCCGCGGCACTAGATCAATTCCAGGGCTCCGGGCGTGGAGCGGACCATGGTAAGCACTGTGAAGCAAGCCCTGGCTAAGCATCAAAAATGGCCAACGCATTTTCATGCGTTGGCCAATTGAAGAACGAATTTGGATTGACGATCTGCTAGATCCAGTTTCCTTGAAGGTTGAGGACGTAATCCAGATCATCCTCGTCCAAGGTATTCAGACCGCCGGCCAATCCGTTCAAATGAACCGTGTCAAAACCACGTTGGTAGTTGTAGTAATCTTCACCCTCCAGAAAGCCCATGTCGTTCCTGCCGAAATAGTGATCCGCGCCGCTTGACGCAATCAGGAATGCGGTATCGTTGCCACCCGATTCTGCAAAACCGTAGTTGCGTTCGAATCCGTTGGCGTAGTTATAGTATCCGTCGCCCGTCATGTAGGCGTAGACGGGAGTGGCTCGGTATTGATCGTTGCCAGCTGAATCGTAGAAAAAGGCGTAGTCAGCACCACCAGATGTAGCACGAGCATCTGCATGCGCAAAATCTTGGACTTCGCTGAAGTAAACGCCTGCTAGGGATAGCCTGGCTGAGTCGGGATGAGCCACGTAGCGGTCGTCACCGGCGGAGTCAAAGAAGCGAGCAAAATCATCACCGCCATTCGAGTACACAGTCTTGTTCTCGATGGTTGTAGCAAAAATACTGTAGCCCCCATCTCCATAGATATTGGCCGAATCTTCGCGAAGGTAAGCCGCGTCGTAATCGCTGGATGTATAAACATCGATGGTATCTCGCTCGCCTCCACCGTCGACAAAGACGCGTGTCACATGGTTACCGTCGTAAGAATAGGACGTTCCTTTCACATCCAGAAGATAGTTGCTGGTCGACGCGTCGACTGTGAACGAGTCGCGATCTTCTGTTCCAGCGACGTACACGGTCTTCCCATTTGGACTCAGGCTCACCAAGTTCGTGACGCGAACTCCCTCAGGCAATTCATCCTCACTAAATACCGTCACGATTTCGCCAGCATTGACGTCAATATCGATTCGCCCGTTCGATGCATCCAAATATGCAGTCGGCAGTTGGCTGCCATCGGTTGCTATCCGATGGATTTCGACCAGCCCAGTTGCATTCGGAGTTTCAAGAGTCAAGACTCCCGTATTCGCCGTTTCAAACTCCAAGAATCGCCCGTCTTCCAAGTCTGGAAAGACTCGAAAATCAACAACTTCAAAATCCTTCAGCGATATCACGCCCGGACCTTCCCCTTGGCCTCCGTTCCGCGCATCTGCAATCGCTGCTGCGAGGTAATCAATGACTTCTAAAGCGTCGAATGGGGAGACTCCAGTGTCTCCATTCACATCAACGTCGTACTTTACTGTTGGCACACTCGCAGCCGATATCGTCGCTACTGTTCCTGGCGAAAGAAAATCTGAAAGTGTGTTCATTACCAAGAGCGCATCCAAGGGCGAGATGCGTCCATCACCATTAACGTCGACGCCAACCCCGTGGTTGTGGTAAGGGTTAAACACATTCTCAACGGAAACAAATAGTTCATAAACGCCAGAATCCGACGAAGCGCCATCAACGGCGATGAAGTAAGTTCCTGTTTCAGTAAATTCGAAGTTTGTGATCATTGCATCGTTCGAAATGAACCCTTCGTCCGCTGAACCACCCCCGAATGAATTTTCCCCGCCCCAAATGTCTTGGCTAAGCCCGATCAGGTTTCCATTACTATCGTAGATGGACAGATTTGGATCGATTCCAATGTCATCCGAATCAACCCTGCGACTAATCGCGTTGACAGTCAACTGTTGTCCCGCCACAGCCGAGAATTCGTATACATCGCGATCAGATCCTGAGGAAAGGCCTCCCAACACTTTGATGGTACGCTGACCTGAAACGCTCGACGGATCTTCTGGCAACGTAAACTCGAGAGCGTTGGCAAAATCATCGTTGAAGTATGAGGATTCGAACCAAGTGGTGCGACTACCCACGCCAATTCGATCAGCAAACTGCAGCTTCGCCTTTGCAAATGGGGACAATGTAAGTCCTTGCTGTGCCAACGTTTCAATTCCTTGATCCCCGAGGAGGGGAAAGCCCACGTGCTGGGGCGGCACTCCCCGCTACAACATACTCGGCGTGCGGAGGTCCTTGA
>JBCCEO010000252.1:0-9965 GCA_039030255.1 Planctomycetota bacterium
AAAGACTCGGAACGCTTCCGGTCATGGCAAGAATGACGCGGTCCCATGCGCCCTGGGTCAGGCTGAGTGTCGACATGACTGTTCGGTATGGAAACCAGAGCAAGGAAGTATCACTAACCAACTTGGCTCGTAACCGGATTCGCACTCCGGTTTCTAGTACCGATTCGCTTCCCAGCAGAGCGGCGAGTACTCGACCAGGGACTTGCTCCGTCTCGCGATTCAGCTCTGACACCGCACCGGCAAGTTGCGGAAGTTCGCTTCCGACGAGTTCGCTTACTTCTTGCCGCAGGCTTTGGTTTGCTGCAACAATGCGCCGTTCGCGTGTCGAGCTCAATTCGACAGAGGTAAGTCCCTGCATGCTGATTCGATCTAGCAACGCACCTTGGAAAACTGTGCTGGAAGCTTCTTCATCGCCACTAATTTCAAAATCAGGAACAAAGATCTCCTTCGACAATTGAACGTGAGGTGCCATGATCTGAAGTTGGTCACGCAAAGCACGCATGTCTTCGGCTAGGGCAGCATGTGCGTTGCCGCCCGCCATCTCTTCTGGTTCCACCGAGCTAATGACAGGAATACAAACGGATCCATCGATTTGTTTCGCAATCGTCAGGTTGGCCGCGGCTCGTAGCTGGTCTCGAGCAACGACAAGCAATTTTATTGGTGCTAAGGACAATGCTTCTTCTGCTAACTTGGCCGCTCGGTGATTTGCATCGGTCAACCCTGGCGTGTCAAGAACGACATAGGGCTGATCCATCGAAAGCATGCTATCTGCCGCGCAGGGATGGTAGATCTCTTGATCGGGTTCAAGCCCATCCGGCGCCACGGGGCCAATCCAGACTAAACGCGTGGTTGCATCATCAACAAGGTCGCCCGATCGCAGCATTTGCCGAACCTGTTGCGATTTGACCAGTTGACGTGCTGCCCAGGTCTTTCCTTGCCCTTTCGCACCGACAATGGCGACGAGTAGAGCATTGATGCCGCGACCAGATTGGATATTCTCCACGTTTCGTTCGAAGCGTTTACAAGCATCCGACACGGCCTGAGTGATAGCGGATTCGCCAAACACGGCAGCTGTAGCATCTTCGACTCGTCGGGCAAAAACTAAATTCGGTGCACTCATCTCTATTTCTTAGATCAAGCGTTGCGTTTGCAGCTGCAACTCGGTTAAAACGCTTTCGTCGACACGCCATTGCTGTATGCTCGCCGCACGAGCTGGCGGCTTCACCTCAAGCGAACTTGTCAGCAGCTTTCGATTCTTGCCTTCGCACTTTGAGCTTGGTAGCTCATTGGATGCAGGGCGGGGAACTCCAATCGAGTCACATAGAATCGCAAAAAGATCGCTGAGTTGACGCCAGGGCGTTTCTCGATGGACTATCTTGAGTGCAGCGCCGCCGGTAGCGACCGGTGTCATGACCGCAGCGATTCCCGCCGCGGCAAGCAATTCTTTGGTCGAGTCAAATACTAGAACAGCCGTGCCACCAGCATCGATTGGCACAAGTATAAAGGCAAGTAGCGGAGCCATCATCACGGCCAGCGGCTGTGTGCCCTTCCATAGTTTTTCACGCAAGCTCATTTGCTGCCAAACACTCTTGCTCCATTGGTCTAGCTCTTCGGTATTCAGTTCTGTCTTGTCCTCCGCAGCAAAACGACGGATGGCCAGGTCGCAACCTGCAGTGAGCTCATCGGTACTACTTCGCCACAGTGCATCATGAATATCACAACTTCGTAGAGCAGATGCCATCTTTTCTGGCGTTACGACTTGAGCACCATCGCCACGTTTGAATCGTTTTGTGAAACTCGAAACGGAGTCTGAAGCAGATTGTAGAATCTTGAATCGATTCGCGGAGCTGGTGACAGCTTGCTGGATCTGCCTAGCCGTCTTGTCGATCATTAGGCTTAAACGCATCCAGCGAGGAGCCGTGCGTTGCAGGCTATCTGCCATTTGGGCGACAATGGTTGGAGAAGTTTGCAAACGCAAGCCAATTGCGTTTCCACTGCTATCCCGCTCGGCCATAAACTCATAGCAGGTGTCCGCGATCGCTTGGCTCACATCCTTATGTTGGCTCTGCATGAGCTTTTCATTGCGTGCGAGCCAGTCACATAAATCCGAGGATTTTGCTTTCAGCTGCAGTTTCAGGCTTCGGCTACTTTCGCGTGTCAGGTTTCCAATATCAAGACTATCGCTCAGGTCGTGTAGATATTTGCATTTTTGTTTGGACCCCAGCTCTGCTTTGGTAGCCTCCTTCTCAACGCTTTCACGATCGGCCTGAAAGAAGATCGGTAATGGTTTCCCATCGAGGGATTCCTTCATGCGTTCAGGCGATTCGGGAATACGCGTATTTGCTAGCGAGGACCGAAAATCGTAAGCCGTGTAGACGCTTCGAATGGAGAACCGGTCCATCAAGCTGCGTGATTGCTCCGCGACGACCTCCGGTGCATAGCGTGACTTTACTTTGTTAACTGCAAGCAAACGCGGCACGGCTGGCATCGAGTCGCGAAGGGTTTGCATGATGTCAATGAGCCGATCATCATGCAGGCTACTCATCTTACTGACGATAATGAAAGCCGAGCAAAGTCTGCCTATGCGCTGCAGGTGTTGACGTCTTACTTCGGCCAAATCTCCGCCGCGCAAAGAGGCCTCGGATCCAAGAAACCCTGTTTGAACGTCGGGGCAGTCAATCAAGCCGAGCTTGAGTTCATCCAAGGCTGCGTCGTAGGCAATCAGCGGTACGTCCATCGGCCATTGAGAATCGGCCGGGAGGATGACCTCTTCCTTCTCGACCGATTGCTCACTTGGTGCGTTCGCTTGTGCATCCTTTGAGGATTGCATGATCGAATCGGGACGAATCCTGCCGTTGTACTGCAAGGCTGCAATTTCGGGGTCATCCGACAAATGTTCTGGAGGGTAGCCAAAAACGCTGCTGATAAAACTAATCAGCGTGCTCAGTAGTTCCGCATCTTCCCACCAAACCTTCGGTAGCCATAGAACAAAACGATGCGTTCCAGATTCGTTGCTCAGTCCAGTCAAAACGCGATGACGGTTCGCTGGGCTCAGAAAACTGGCTAACAACGAACTTTTTCCAGCATTTAGCAATCCAGTGATTGCCAGTACGGGGCAGCGACCGACTGTTTCAAAAACGCCTAGCTGCTTCAGCAAAGCCGCGACGGATTCGTTCACTTGAACTCCCTCATCCGCTTGCTCCTTGGTGACAGCAACAGACTCGCTCGCAAGCGCATCCAATAGGCTCATACTATCGTTTGGTTCTGCCGCGAAGCCGGGCGTCGGATAGGCCCGTCGAATTGCGTACCTCTCGTCATCTGCCTTCAAGATGGCGGACAATCGACGCCATGATTCGGAGGAACCAAACTCGTTGTTTTGAGACAATGCGATTCCTTAGTTGGATGCAGCATAAGCCGATGATCTTAAGGGATTTCGATGCTTCATTTTAGCTCATTTCGCGCGATAATCTTTGGCGAAGAGTACAAGTCCTTGCAAAACAAGGTCAGGATGAGTCTGCACGGGTTCACTCAGGTGCGTCGACAGCAACCTTCCATCGCCTCCGCTAATTATAACCGGTACAAACTGTTCTCCTTCCGCAGCCAAATCTTGGCGATATTTGGAAACAAGTTCCTTGAGTCCACCTGCCACTGCGGCGCAGGCACCTGCACGCATCGCCGCTTCGGTGTTTTTCCCTGGCGCTGTGAGCTTGCCGACGAGTCCTGCAGATTGAATTTGGGGCAATTGATCCGCTCCTTGTCCAAGCATTTTCAGCATCATTGGAATTCCTGGCATAATCGCACCGCCTTGGAATTGGGCTGTGTCGGCGTTAAAACGGACCAGATCAACCGTGACAGCGGAACCGGCTTGAACGGCAATGCAATAGCCGCCCTTTGGCTTCTCCTTAGCCCCAGCGGTAAATCCAAGCCTCGCAAGACAGTGAGCAGCGGTGGCGGCCAGCAAGCGATCAATTCCAACCTGCTCTGGTCTGTCGACGTCCACATCAATTTGCAGCATCGAGTGATCAAGGACGATCAATGCGATCGCGTGCTCGCGGCAGAATTCTTTTAGAACCTGGGTCGCGTCCCTACGTACGCTTGCTAGAAAGATGGTAGTCGACGAGGCCGACTCATCCAGGCGAAGTGTGCTACCGAGATAGTCTAGCCAGCCGGTCGATCCCGGCTGAAACATTGCTTCTGCGTGTTCTGGCGAAGTCGCATCGCTCGTGGAGAATGCATCCTGAAACCAGGAAATACGATGTCGCTTTCCAAAACATTCCGACTCAGGCGCGATTTCCGCAACGCGCAAGCCGCTGTTGCCAATATCAATCGCGAAGCAAGTTGTTGAATCTGGGGCCAACTGAGTTCCCTATTCTTCAGGTAGCACATGCCGAGCAGAACACGCAGGCTCAGCTATTCTCTTCTTCCGTTAGCACCTGAGCAACGCGATGAATAAGCTGATTCAGTCCAGCGCCGGTGACGGCGCTGATCAGCAACAGCTCCGTTCCGAGCTCCCTGGACATTTCTGCGTGCACTTCCCCTGCCGCAGGCAATTCAGCTTTACTGACCACAATGATCTCAGGTCGCGCAGCGAGCTCGTCAGAATACTGTTCGAGTTCTTCCCGAATCACTCGATAGTTTTCAAGAGGATCCGTCCCATCGGTCGGCTCGGGTTCTACTAAGTGAACAATTATACCGGCTCGCATGATGTGTCGCAGGAAGTCATGCCCGAGTCCGACGCCTTCGGAAGCACCTTCAATGAGCCCCGGAATATCGGCGATAACAAAGGATCGATCAATATTCGCATTCACGAGTCCCAAGTTCGGGAATTTCGTCGTGAATGGATAGTCTGCGATTTGTGGCCGAGCTCTGGAAATTCGGCTAAGAAGGGTGCTCTTGCCCGCATTCGGTTTTCCGACGAGCCCCACGTCGGCAATTACTTTCAACTCTAAAACAACGTGGCGGGATTCCCCAAGTCCACCTGGGTTAGCTTCGCGAGGGGCTTGGTTGGTTGAGCTCTTGAAATGTGGATTGCCCTTTCCACCTCGGCCACCTCGGGCAACGATGACTTCTTCGCCGTCTTCGACCAGGTCCTTGATAACCATTCCCGTGTCGTAATCGACGATGACTGTTCCAGGGGGGACTTCAACGACCAAATGCGAACCACTCTTGCCATGGCGATTCGAACCTTGTCCGTGCTCACCCTTCGGCGCCTTCCAATGACGGCGATGCGCGAATTCGACCAAGCTGTTAACACCTTCTCGGGCGCGAAAAACGATATTTCCTCCGTTGCCACCATCTCCGCCATTGGGTCCACCCAGAGGTACGTGTTTCTCCCTTCGAAAGGCGATGCAGCCGTCGCCCCCTTTGCCTGCTTCGAGATAGATTTCAGCCCGGTCAACAAACATGGTTAGAAAGCGGATCCTTGATGGTCCATATGATTGCCACGAAAAAAGCCCTCAGCAAAGGCCGAGAGCTTATGTGTCTTGCGACGAATTGAATTTGCTGCGCTGCCTCTTAGACGAGCTGCTTAGTTCGCTTCCGCTGGAATAACGTTGACCCGTCTTCCCTTTTGGTCGAAGAATACGTGACCATCGACTAAGGAGAAGAGCGTATAGTCATTGCCCATTCCCACATTTTTACCAGGCTTAAATTTCGTTCCCACTTGGCGAACGATAATCGCGCCAGGCTGAGCTGCCTGGCCTCCGAATAGTTTCACTCCACGTCGCTGAGCATTACTATCGCGACCGTTCCGAGTAGAACCCTGACCCTTTTTGTGTGCCATGACTACAGACCATTAAAACCGTTGACTAAATACCGATGCGAACTCAGTTAAGCTCTGAGATCGTCCTCCGATGACTTTTCGAATCAAAAATCTTATCGGTATTCCCAAAGGTAATCAAGGCGTTCTTCTTGCCCATATTGGCTCAAAACATACTTTTGACGCTCTGGATCCTTCAAGGCTGGGATTCCGAAGCGAATAATATCGTCCAATTCTCGAATCGTGTCGCCAGGACGAGAGAAATGCAGGACCAGGGTCTTTTGTAGATATTTGATCTTGTTCTGATCCAACTCGAGCTTCTGAGCATTCGTAAGCCCCTGAATAGCTACGGCAAAGAAGTCAATGCGAGGATCTACGTTGGCCCAAGTGGCGACGCCCCATACAGAATTATCCCTTGTCGGACTCGAAATCAGCAGTTTTGCACGCTGCATTTGGAGTGTATCTAAGATTGGCTTGCCTACGCGTTCCTTGGCAGCAATTGCTTCCAAGGCACCTGGGACGACGCGATCCATGTAGACCTTTCCAAGTCCAAGGCTGTCGAGCTTGAATGTTGGAATGAAACGCACCCACTCAGCAGAAACCGCTTGAGGTACGCCGAAGACTTCGTTTTGGTATTTGTCAGGCTCTGGAACTGGCTTCAAGTCACCGCCTTTGTAGTTCACGCGGTACAGCAAGTACCAAACAAGTTTGCCGTTCACATTGATCATGCGGACGGGCTTGAATGCAAACTCTAGGCAGTAAACCTCCTTGCGGAATACGATTTGCTTCGACTTTTCCATCAAAGTCATACTTTTGGGATCAAACGCTGGTTCCCAAATGATGTCTTTATTTCTAGGGTCACCGACAAGTGGCAGATCTACCGGGCCTTCTGCAGTCTCCCCGCTTTCCGTCGCTGGCTCTATGACTTGCAGGACTCCTGGCGCCAGTTTTCTACCGTCCGTCTTAGAGACTGGAATTTGCGCTAAGGCAGATTGGCCAAATACAATCAACGCAAAGGAGGCAACGATTACTCGACGAGAAATGCTCGAAGTCAGCAGCAACATGGCTTTTCCTGGGATGAGAGAAGAGGAGACGGAATTTCCGCGCCAACCTTTTCTAATTTAGTGCAGATCTAGTGTAATTGACAAACTTTGAAACTGAAGTCCAGCAGATCCCCCTAACTTCACACACCCATTTTGGGGGTGTATTCTGACGGTTCTAGCGATTTCCTGCCTGCAATTTGGCAGTGAACGTCGGGCAAGTGCCAATCACCCTCAATTCTAGCCTCGGAATAGCTTAATACCGCAAATAAAACCGACCCGACCGTAAGCTAAGCCGGTAAAGCGAGGGTAAGAGCCAGAAACAAATGCTGCTCTAGTCCAATACCGTTGACTACGAGAAGCAGGTCATAAACAGTCAACAGAGGCGGCGACCGGTGTTCCCCTTGTCTGGGGAGCGGCCAAGACAGTAGCTCTCGTTTACCAAACTGCAAGATTCGAAATCCAGGACAAGGAACTCTCCAAAATGGAGAAACCAATCACAAGCAAAAGGCCTGAATCCCCTGCCTCGGTTCTCGATGCTTTGGCTGCGACGCTCGTAGAATCGAAATCGTCGCTGGAGATTCAAGACTGGTCCAGTCTTGAAATCGATAGCTCGACGCCCCTCACAGAATGTACCACAGTTCGCTGGCGTATTAAGGAATCAATTGCTGGCGGTGATGCTACCAACGGGATCTATGCGATTTTCTTCGAAGAGAGTTGCTTGTACATCGGTAAGGGAAAGCCAATATGGAAGCGTGTGTACGCACACTACCGTGAATCGCAGGGTGACGATCCGAATCCGAGATGGGTTGAGTTCTTCTCGAAGTACAAATGCGAGTGGAGAGTCCATTGGCTTGAATATGATCACGTGGGCGATCCGGTCCTCAGCGATCAGCTACGCAGGCTCTTTGAGCATGTACTTCAGAACAAGTACGCACCATTGTTCGAAAGGGAACGACGTGGGTGACTCCACAACACGTTCGGATCGGGTATAACGATTCGGATCAGAATCAAATCTTGACCCAGCTCGAATCGTTGCTGAAAAGGTGGAACGAATGCCAGTCTTAACACGACGCGATATCTTGAAAACGAGCGGTGCTCTTGCAGTCGGTCCCACTCTGTTGATGCTTGCAGGCTGTCAGCAGCCGGAACCGGAATCGCAGCAGTCCGAGGCAGCACCCGTTGAACAAAACGAAAGCGAAGAGAAAAAAGAAGAAAAAACAGAGGGCACCAAAATGAAGATCGAATACCTTGAAATTGTCACACCAGAAGCCGATGCACTTTGCGAAGTCTACACCAAGCTTCATGGCGTAAAGTTCAGCGAGCCCAATCCAAGCTTTGGCGGCGCACGGACTTGCGATTTCGAAGGTGGCGGCATGATTGGAATTCGCGGTCCCATGCGACCCACCGAGGAGCCCGTAATTCGGCCCTATGTACTAACTGAAGACATCGACGCCGCAATAAAAGCAGCTGCCGAAGGTGGAGGTGAAGTTGCAATGCCGCCGACGGAGATTCCTGGTCAGGGCAAATTTGCGATCTATATCTTGGGTGGGATAGAATGTGGGCTTTGGCAGAACTAAGTAGGCCTCTGCTAGAAAAACATGTAGTTGCATCCTTATAGTGAAGGGGTATTCGCATGACCGGTTCTCGAGAGTCGAATGCATCGCGCGCCATCCTGGCTTGCTGGATGGTGGCATCGTTTTTTGCCGCTTTTTCCATCGCCTTATGGATCTTTGAGATCCCGCAGCTCGCGACTCGGTTTTCGGTCGTTCCTGCGGTAACTTTAGTTCTCAGCCTATTTTCGCTCGTCTCCTCTTTGTATTTACTCAAACTACACGATTGGGTAACGCGGTTAATCCTGCCGACATCTCTATTAACGGCCGTTTGGGCGCTCGCGGTAGCGATTGGGATTTAGAAGAATTGCCGAACCGCACTTTGGCTGGTTATACATTTCTTAGCTATGTGGGCCCCCTTTTGTGGTCCATAAGGGCTGCCGAGTTCATAGAAAGAAACATCATGAAGTATTGTCCCAGACCCTTCGCCTTTCTCCTCTGCCTGTTCCTTCCCTGCATTGCAACTGCTCAAGACTCGGATCGCTTCGCCAAGATCGGCGAGATCATGCAGAAGGCTGTGGACGACGAAAAGGTGATTGGACATAACGCCTTGATTTTCCACCAAGGAGAAGTCGTCTACTACGAAGACTGGGGGCAGCGGAACAAAAAGAAGGAACTGAAAGTCGAGCGTGATACGATCTTCAGGATCTATTCAATGTCCAAACCGATCACGAGCGTCGCCGTGATGCAATTGGTCGAAGCCGGAAAAATAGATTTAGACGATCCCGTAGAGAAATACCTGGAAGCATTCAAAGGATTGAAGGTCTTAGAGGGCGACGAGGAAGTTGCACCACGTCGGGTTATGACCGTCCGCGATCTGCTGCGTCATACTTCAGGCCTGACTTATGGTTTCTTTGGCGACAGCGCGATCGATAAAGCTTATCGCAACAAGGGAATTCTAATTTCTGACAAGAACATTGAAGAGACAGTAGAGAAACTTGGCGAAATCCCATTGCTCTACCACCCCGGACAGCGATTTCATTACAGCGCTTCCACGGATGTTCTGGGCCGGGTTGTCGAAGTTGCAAGCGGTGAGCGATTTGATGATTACTTGCAAGCCAACATCTTCGACCCGCTGGAGATGAAAGATACTTTTTTCACAGTCCCCAAAGATAAACGTCCTCGATTCGCTGAGTTGTATCAAGGCAGCGACGGAGACTTGAAGCCGTCCAATGTGTTTGCTTCTTTTCGCTTTTTCAATCCTACTGACTTCGACAGTGGAGGCGGAGGATTGTGTTCAACCATCGATGATTACTTAAGCTTTTGCAAGATGCTGATCGGAGGTGGTACTCTGGACGGCAAGCAAATCCTTAAGAAGGAAACGATCGATACGATGTTCACGAATCAGTTGGGTGACAAGGTAGAAGAAGCTTCGCGCATGTTCCAATTTGGACTTGGTTTTCGCATCTCGCCTCGTGGCGATTACTCTTGGGGCGGAGCCGCAGGGACTCGTTTTTGGGTCAATCCCGAAAAACAATTGGCAATCCTATACATGATCCAGATCAATCCCTACGGCAATCGCAACTGGGGCGATCAAGTGCGGGACATTGCCTA
>JBCCEO010000253.1:0-9952 GCA_039030255.1 Planctomycetota bacterium
GGTTAAACACAGAAATGGAAAAGGACAGCTCAGCCACTATTGTTATACAGAATTTCAGCACTCCTCTCAGCTCACCATATTGAAGCCATTATGATGACTCAAGGAAGCTGAAATTCTGTATAACAATAGTGGCTGAGCTGTCCTTTTCCATTTCTGTGTTTAACCCAGAGTAAATCGGTTCCAAAGGCAGCGCCGCCTTTTGAAGCCGTGAGCACCGTTCCTGGCCCAATAAAGGCTGCGGCGACCAGCAGTCCTGGTCCAAAACGCCGGCCGCTAACTTCCGGTTGGGATTCCGTCATGGAGTCATCCGTGGGGTGTGAAAGACTTTGCACTCAAGGCTCGAACACACTGCCAATAACTGAAGCATATTGGATTACTTTCCCTGAATCATTTTCAAGGCTGCTTTCGCCATACGACGCCCAAATTCCTTGTAGCCTTCCCCGGAATAGTGCAGATCGTTTTTGATCTCTTTTCCTTTTCGATTCTTTCCATCGTTCAAGTCATCGGTGTCGACCCAAGTGAATTTCTCATCTGACTCCGCCACTTTAACTTGAATGTCCCGAACCTTGGTCCATTCCGGGTAACGCTTGTTCTCCATGTCAAAATCGCTGAGGCGGCCAATGACGAATCCGATATCATCGCGTCCTAAATCTGCGCACAGCTGCTTGTAGATGCCCAGCAAACTCTCCTCGTAGACCGCTGCCCATTTCATCTTGGCGTCCCGTTCGCCTTGCATCCAGAAGAAGGTGACCGAAGCAAGTTTTTTTCCTTCGATTGCGGGCTTTACTTTACTTAACAAACGATCGTATAGATCGCCGGTCGATTCTGGTTTCTTGCCAGACGGGTCTTTCCACTGCTTGTACCATCTTTGGATGGGCTGCCCACCTAAAGCATCTTGAACCACAATCACATTCTTTCTTCCCAAGGCTTTTTCCACCGCCGGAGTAAACGCTTCATCGGGGCGATGGCCTTGCATGTTGGATTGCCCAGACAGCACGAAAAGGTGTGTGCCAGCATCTTGGGCAAGGCAGACGCTGCCGGTGTAAAGTATTGGAAATGCAAGGAGTAGCAAAGGTAGGCTCGTTAGGGTGCGCATCAGGCTCGGCTCACGAAAGTACTTGGAATGTCTTTTAACGGAAGTTGGGATATTGTATCAAAAGTCGAACTGAGAATAGCGACGCCCTTTGCCTTTCGATTTCGCCGTCGAAACCAGCCTTGCAGCGGAACAGCGGCATCAGTCCTGTCTCTGTTACGGTGCGTCCATCGAGCCCCATTGCCGCTACGATCGATGCAATCGCTTCTCGGCCTAAACCATCCCACGTAAACTAGCCTTAAGGAGCGAAAAACGGCCGAGCCATTCTAAGCCAGTCATTCAAAATCAACTGTTCGTTCCCATTCTAAATTCATTCAGATCCCACCAGTCCAATCGCGTATGAGCAACGCAAGTACAGACGAACCAGACGAGATATTCGATACGACGCAGTACCGAACGCTGGTTGTGTTATGTACCTATAACGAGGTGGGAAACATTGCGATCATGGTGGAAGCTCTACATAAGAGCTTGCCGAACGCGGATATTGTTGTGGTCGATGACAATTCGCCCGATGGAACATCGGATTGGGTCAAACGCCAGCAAGAGAACGATTCGCAACTACACCTGATTCATCGACCGGGGAAACTTGGGCTTGGAACGGCACTGCGTGATGCAATCGCTTGGTGTCTTGATCGCGAATACGATTACTTGATCAACTTAGACGCTGACCTCTCACACGATCCTGCGACGGCGCCATTGTTGTTGCAGGAAACCGTGCAAAAGCAACTCGACATTGTGGCAGGGACACGCTATCGAGATGGTGGAGGTTCGCCTGGCCTGCCCTTTCATCGGAAGCTGATCAGTCGAAGTCTCAATATCTACGCGACGCGGATACTAAGGCTTCCCATATCCGACTGCAGTGGATCGTTCCGGTGCTACCGTGTCTCGAAACTACGTGAATTAGAGTTGCAGGAGCTCGCCTGTCCCGGTTACGGCTTCCTCGAAGAGATTTTGGTGGCCTTGCGGAGAAAGGGGGCAGCATTTGGAGAAGTGCCGATCGTCTTTGACTGCCGCCACGCTGGCGAAAGCAAATTAAGTTTCTCTGATGCAATGGGTGCTATAAAAGTGATCCATCGCCTAGCATTTCGATAGTCGTCCGGTAGCGGCGACATCCGCAAACTCGCGACGCTAAAAAGTAACTTGTCACCTGCTCCGTTCTTTTCAGCCTGGCTTAAAGATCCGCGAAACGCCAGTTCGATTTGGTGTCCGGACTAAGCTGCTCGCCCAACATATACAGTCTGAGGGCTTCAATAGGAATTGAATGTTCGCGCAAAATCGAGTCATGAAATTCGCGATTCGTCATCTTCCCGGATTGCACCAATTCTTTGTGCATCGCACGCAATTGCAATCCTCCGAGCATGTAGGCAGCCTGATACAAAGGGCTGTAACCGCCCATGATTGACCTGCGCACTTCCGCGGTAGCCGCTGATCGTTCGTGTCCAACACGCTCAACGAGATAGTCAATGCACTGCTCCGGAGTCATCGTGCCAAGGTGGTAGCTGAGTGAGAAAATAATTCGGGCACACCGATGCTTGCGCCAAAATAGCATGCCGACGCGATCTTCCGCACTCTTTGCAAACTCAAGATCCCAAAGGAGCATCTCCCAGTAAAGGGCCCAACCTTCCATCCAAAATGGAGTGCGAAAAAGGGAGCGATATGGGCGATTACGGGGGAGCATGTAGTATTGCAAGTGGTGTCCCGGTATCAACTCATGGTGTACTGTCGCCCGCGAAAAATGCTCATTGTTGCTTCGCATGCTCATCAGTTTTTCGTCATGCGTCATCATGTCCGTTGGAAATGAAACGATGATCGAATCGCCGCCTAAGAAATAAGGACTTACCTTCTGGCGTTCTGGGCTCATCATTGTCATCCGCCAACCATTTGCGGCCAGGGGTGGAACGGTGACCAAGTCATTGGCTTCAAGAAAACGAATTGCTTCCCAAGCCAAGTTGCGGATCATGGCCGGTTGCTCGCCGGGCTGGACGTGCTTTGATTTCGTGTGCTCCATGGCGGCCCGCCAATCGTCACCAAACCCCAAGTCCTTAGAAGCTTGGGCCATCTGGCTATCACACCAAGTCATCTCACGCTTGGCCAATTCCACTAACTCTGCTGGAGAATGCGAAATCCATTCGTGCTTGAGTTCAAGTGCCAAACCATCGGCGCCGATTGGCAAGCCGATGATGGTTTCTTTATCCGATTCGGGCACGCCAACGACTTTGTTTCGCAGCGCGGTCTTATGGTTGTTCAAAGCCACGAATAGTCGCTCGACAGGTTTTTTCGTCCACCAGGAATAGAGAGGATCGTAGCCCTTGTAAAAACCATCGGCTTCTCGCACGCTGACGCCAATGCGTTGCACCAACTCACTTGCGCGCAACGCCTCGAGACGTTTTCGCGTTGCCTCTTCCGAAGAATCCGATTTGTCGACTGGCTTTAGCTCCTTCGTGCTCTTTTCGATGACAGTCGCAAGGTTGTCGAAACGCTCGGCCAAAGCTTCAGCGTCGATTACTTTGACGTTCTCGCGGTCGCGTAATATGGGAAGAAGGTCGTCGGAGTAAGGAAGCCATTTCTGAGCGAGTAGATCACGCTGCCAATCTAACTGAAGTTTATCGATCCGATATTCGAGCTCGGATTTCAACAACAGATAGTCGATTTTGCCAACTCGGCTTAGCGACTCGAAGCTAGTTTCCTCTAGTCTCTTGGTCCAGCCTTGCGCATTCTCCAGGCGTTTTTGGTGGGCCTTCTCATCCAGGGCCAATCGATAGCGATGCTGAAGTGTTTTTGTATCGGCCGAGTATTGCTGGATGTAGTCCTTGACTGGGTTACTTTGTCCACATGCGACTTGGGGCGCACTTAGGAGAGCTGGACCAAGGATTGGTAGCGTCAGCAGTAGGCAGATGGATTTCAGGATCGATCCCAGTTCCGAGTATTCAGGTATTGGACGAGGGTTCGAGCTGTGGCGGCGAAGCATTTCAAATCTTTGGTGAAACAGAAGAAAACAGGAGACTCGCTAAGACAAGCGGCTTTGCCTAAGTTATCTTACACGGATTCTTTGAGCTAGCAGGGCTCGAAGAAAGCAATATTTAGATTGCTGATCCCTCCTCTCCCACTCCTCCGTAGATCGCTTTGCCATGCACTTCTTCAATCACTTTTTCGGATCTGTCTTTTGTTCCGCTGTATGTTTTTGTTCCCTTGGTCCGGTCTCGGGGCAGGAAGAAAAAGCCAGAACCCTCCAAGCGACGGAGGCAGTCGATTCCGTCCAAGGTGGCAGTGAAAGTGAAAAACAGTTGCGCTGGTGGAAAGGCAACTTGCACACGCATTCCCTGTGGAGCGATGGCGACGACTTTCCGGAAATGATCGGCGACTGGTACCAGCGAAACGGCTACAACTTTCTAGCTCTGTCCGATCACAATATTGTGAGCGCGGGCCAGCGTTGGATGAAATTTGACGCGATCCTGAAGCGGGCGGAACCTGATGTTCTCGAAAAGTACACCAAGCGATTTGGGCGAGAGTGGGTAGAAACCCGAGGTAATCCGGGCGAGCCTGAATTTGAAGTCCGGTTAAAACCGCTCGACGAATTCGGCCCCTTACTGAATCGATCTGGCGAGTTTTTGATGATTCCTGGTGAAGAGATCAGTGACCGCTCGGAAGGAAAGCCGGTGCACATGAATGCTACGAATGTGCAAGAGCTAATTCGCCCAGTTGGTGGTGAAACCGTGCGGGAGGCAATGCAAAACAATCTGCGTGCCGTCTTGGAGCAAGAAGAAAAGCTTGGGAGAGAAATCCTACCCCATTTGAATCACCCGAATTTTGGCTACGCCGTTACAGCCGAAGATCTTGCTGTCGTCGTCCAAGAACAATTCTTTGAAGTGTACAACGGACACCCGGGCGTCAATCAATTGGGGGATGATGAGCATCAATCCATTGAGAGCATGTGGGACTTGGCGAATGCGATCCGCGTCTGCCAACTCGACGCCGAGCCCTTGTTAGGATTGGCTACCGATGATTCCCACGAGTACCATAATTCAACAGGCGCTACGACAGGGCGTGGCTGGGTCATGGTCCAAGCCCGCTACTTGACACCTGAACATCTCATCACGGCCATGAAGGCTGGAGACTTTTACGCGTCCTCAGGCGTGGAATTGGAGTCTGTCAACTGGAATGCGGAAAGCCGCGAGTACTCGCTTACTATCGTTGGTGAACCGGGCGTTTCTTATACCAGCGAGTTGATTGGCATCGCCAAATCGGAGGACGATGGGCAGCTTCCAGACGCCGAGCAGATAGGTTTCGTCGTGGAGACTCAGGCTGGATTAACTCCGAGCTTCCAACTTCCAGCGGAAATAATTGTGGGGCGAATTCGCGTATCAAGTACGAAAAAACACGCGAATCCATCAATTAGGGACCAATTTTGTCAAGCTTGGGCGCAGCCCGTCGTGGCGAAATAGTGAAGATGCGGCAAGAACGCCTTGCACTGCCTTAACCGCCTGCAGTGGGGCATTATTTCGCCTAAGTTTGACTTCTACTGCTACTTTCCTGTATTCTGCACCATATGGGTGGTGATCCTTCGGTCCCCACAATCACTAGAACTTGGTACTCATCTTTCTGCCAGGTTGTCGCGTCTTTGTAATCCGGAATACAAAGTTCCGCACGTATTTAGTTGTAATGACGCCGTTTGGGCACTTACTTTTTTCGTTTCATTGTCTTCGAGGAAGATGGTTATGGTTGTAAAGAGACGTGGCTTTACCCTAGTTGAGTTACTAGTGGTAATCGCCATTATCGGTATCCTGGTCGGCCTTCTACTCCCGGCCGTGCAAGCTGCTCGAGAAGCAGCCCGACGCATGCAGTGCAGCAACAATATCAAGCAGATATCGTTAGCGATGCATAATTATGAAAGCGCACATCGTGCTTTCCCAACCGGAACAACTGCGTTTTGGCCTCAAAACGTAGTTGGTCCAGATTTAGGCAACGGTCCGATTCACGGTCGCCGTCACCGTGGATTTGGGAACAATCGTAATCCAGATGTTCGCCAGCAGAATGGCTGGTACGATGGGCAAACGGGCTGGGCAATCTTCATTGCTCCCTACCTTGAAGCCGGCAACGTCTACAACGTGTTTGATTTCCGCGGACGTCCTTACGTGAGCGAAAAGAATGACACATGGTTCAATGAGTATGGACCGGATCCCCAGAATCCAACCGATCCTAACCAGATCTTGGCCAGTACTTCCGCTCCCGGCGTTTTCGTTTGTCCAAGTACGCCATTCAATGGCGAACCAGGTCATCACAAAGACTATGCGATGAACTCGGGACTTGGACGTTGGAATGCCTCGGCAGGTTTCGTTGGAAACCCACGCGAAACTGCCTTGGTCGGAACGCGACAATCCAGCTGCTGTCCTGAGCGTTCGCACACGGTCAGTGGTATTGGCGGACGGATGCAGTGGGCACGTCACAAAGATGTAATCGATGGGACGTCCAACACACTGCTTGTTCTGGAGCAAAGTAGCGCCATTCCTGGCTGGGATATCCCTGCTAACCCATTCTTGTGGGTCAATCACAACTCGCAGGGACTAGCCGTGGCAATCCAGGGACGTCGGTTGTATCCGCCTAACCCAGATCCATTCAATGACTTCTTTACGCACCGTCCAGGGACCACCGGTCGACCTGGCTGGGGTCTTGGTGGTCGTTGCTCTTGGGGCTGGCACACTGGCGGTGTCATGGTTGGTATGTGTGATGGAAGTGTTCAATTCATCAGTGACAATATTGCGCAGCCACCTTGGCGCCGATTGCACAGTCGCGATGACGGGCAAACAGTCAACGTAAACGATCCAGCCTAGGTTGGGCCAGGTTGAGAATTCACGAATGCAGGATGAATGCGTCCAAGTCCGCTTGGACGCATTTTTTGATTTGAAACATATTTTGGGAATGTTTGCCGTCGCTAGTTGGGTCTACTGAAATTGTAGGCGAGCCCGCTGCGCGGTATGCGACATTCGCCGTTATGACATATTTTCGTTCGACATAATTCACTGAGGGGGAGGACAATGAAGTCATCGTTTCGACTGGGCGGCAGTGCGTTGCTGTGCGCCATACTTTTTAGCACCTTAGGCTGCGGCCCACCCGACTACTACAAGTGTTCGGGAGTGGTGACCAAGGACGGCGAACCCGTTCCATGGGTGCAAATTCGGTTTGCACCTGATGAGATCGACGCAGTTCGTCCGCCTATTGGAATTGCCGATATCAACGGCCAATTCGAAATGAAGAGTGCTCGTAAAATTGGCGTTCCGCCAGGATCGTACACTGTCCATATTTTTGATCCAGCTGCCGACGATGGTGGACAAACGATCAAGCCGGGAGACGATCATTACGAGAATTACTCCTATGTGGTCGATCGTTATTCGCCAGACAAATCTGATCTGAAATACACGGCCGATTCGCATCAAACGAGTTTTGAATTAAAGCTGGATACTAAGGAGTACACCGGTCCGGAAATTAAAGCGGAAGTTATGGAGAACACAACGGATACTGCTGACGAGTAATTCTTGAAACTACGCCAAGCAAGAATTTCAATAGCCGCGAGATTTCGCGGCTATTTTCATTTTGTGGCCCGGGCCAACGACCCTTACTGCTTGACAGCAATTGAATTGCAATCAATTTGGAAGCCTGAAACAAGTTTCTCTCTAACACGGAATTCACCATGCACGTTTCCAGCTTCTCATGGTTTACAGCCTGTTTAGTACTCCTGCTTTGTAATGCTTCTTTAGCCCATGAGGGGCACACGAGTGACGATAAGCAGTCGGTACAAACAGCCTCGGGCGTAGTGTTCGAGGATTTAAACGGAAATAGGAAGCGTGATACCCAAGAGCCGGGAATTGCAGGGATTCGCGTAAGCAACGGAAAAGATATCGTTCAAACTGACAAAAACGGCGGTTATCAACTCTCTATTTCCGATGACAGCATCGTTTTCATCGTCAAACCCAAGGGATGGAGGACTCCTCTTGATAAAGACAATCTGCCGCAATTCTTCTACATTCACAAACCCAAAGGATCGCCCGAAAATTTCAAATTTGCTGGGGTAGCTCCTACAGGGCCTCTACCCAAGTCGATTGACTTCCCCCTAGTACGCCAAGAGGAACCTGAGAAGTTCAAAGCGATATTGTTTGGTGACCCGCAACCTAGAAACATCAAAGAAGTCGAATACATTGCGCATGATGTCATCGAGCAGATAGTTGCTCGCGATTCGCATGATGCCTCCTTTGGCGTAACCTTGGGAGATATAGTTTTCGATGATCTGGACATGATGAAGCCTCTCAGTCAAGCGATCGCACTGATCGACATTCCTTGGTACAACGTCATTGGCAACCACGATTTGAATTTGGACGCTGCAAACGATGAGCAAAGTGATGAAACTTTCGAAAGTCACTATGGCCCAAGCTATTATTCTTTCGACTACGGGGCGACACATTTCCTAGTGGTTGATGATGTCGTTTGGGAGGGGCCAAAAGGCGACAAGCGCGGGCACTACCATGCAGGTCTCGGCGAGCGACAAATGGAATTCATTCGCAATGACTTGGCTCTCATTCCACCTTCGCAATTGGTTGTTCTTCTCATGCACATCCCGTTGACGGAAGTTAAAGACCGCCAAGAGCTTTATCGGCTGATTGAAAAGCGTCCAGCGACGGTATCCATTTCCGCGCATACCCATTACATGGAGCATCGATTCATTGGTGAAGAAGACGGATGGATGGGGCCGGAAAAGCATCACCATATCGTTAACGTTACTGTTTGTGGAAGTTGGTGGGCTGGGCAACCGGACGAAAGGGGCATTCCTCATGCAACTATGAGTGACGGCGGGCCGAACGGTTATTCCATCATGACTTTTGATGGGAATAACTACGGCATTGAAATCGTACCTGCGGGTCGGTCAGCCGATTATCAGATGAATATCTATGCTCCTGAGAAAGTTTCCCGCAGCAAGGTGGCAGAAACCGTCATCATGGCTAATGTCTTCAATGCAAGCGAAAACTGGGTCTGTAAGCTGCGAGTCGGGGAAGGACCTTGGAAGAGGATGGACCAGATAACAATTACAGATCCAGCATTCGTGAACGAAAAGAATCTCGAGGATGCGTTGGCAGACAAGCCTTGGAGGCCGCTGCCTGCGCCGCATGCAACGCCGCATATGTATCGCCAAATGTTGCCGCCCAAGTTGCCTTTGGGTACGCATCAAATCGAGATCAGGGCGGCCAACAAAGCGACAGGTGCCAAGTATCACGGTTCTCGCATCATTCGCATCGAACCTTGATCCGCTCGCTGTAGGATCAATCCCCTTTTTGCGTCCGAACTCGGTTTCTGAACGCGGAACCTAATTCACGCGTAAGGGCCCTCGTGACCGGTTGCAAAGTGGGAGGCAAAACGCGATGATCGAGATGAAAATGATTTCATCCACCAAGCGATTTTTGCCATGCGACTCCTCTACTTTCCACTTGTTTCCGAGATAACCCTGTTCGGAGCTTTCCTGTCACTCTGTACCACGTTTTGTGTCGGAGCGAATTCAGCGCTGGCCGAACGTCCAAATGTGATCGTGATCATGAGTGACGATCAAGGCGGAGGCGACTACGGATTTCTAGGTAATGCAGTTATTCGTACTCCTGAACTGGACGCGATGTATGCGCGAAGTGGGCTTCTTAGTAGGTTTTACGTAAGCAACGTATGTGCTCCGACTCGCGCCTGCCTCATGACCGGACGCTACAATTATCGCACGCGATGCATCGATACTTATGTAGGTCGCGCGATGATGGAGCCCTCGGAAATCACCATGGCTGAGTTCCTGGGGAAGGCCGGCTATCGTACTGGGATCTATGGAAAGTGGCA
>JBCCEO010000254.1:0-9947 GCA_039030255.1 Planctomycetota bacterium
CCGTTGATGTCAGGACCGTTTTGGATCGGCTTTGAAAAATCAATATCTTTGCCCTTGCCGTCTTTCTTGGGCACTTTCGCCCAGTCCCAACCAAGGTGCCACTTGCCAATCATCTGCGTGTGATACCCTGCGCCGCGCAGCATGTGAGCAACGGTTGCTCGCCCTGCCGGAATCAGATGATCACTGGTTCCGTTTAAGACGCCTTTTGCCAGCCTTGAACGCCAATTGTAACGTCCTGTCAAAACACCGTACCGTGTCGGCGTACAAACGGCACTTGACGAGTGTGCATCCAAGAAAGTGATCCCTTGATCGGCCATCGCCTTGAGCGAAGGTGTTTTGATTTTGCAGTCCGGATTCGTTGGCTGCAGATCACCAATACCAAGGTCGTCAGCAAGCACGAAGATAATATTCGGCCGCGTTGATCGCTCTTCGCTCCGAGCAAAGTTGGGACTAAGCACCAACAAGAAAAGAACGACTAGGCGAAGGGGATAGGGCAGGTTCATTTTTTCATCACAGTTTGGTCGGGATCGTTCACAAGCGGATTGCATTAAGAGAGTGTAATCATAGGTGACGTCGCAATGTAGAAGGGGCAGCACAATCCAGTAAACAAGCGGCGTATGGATCGCGAGCAGCATTCAGTCGGCGTTCTCGACTGCTGCTTTCTTTGGCTTGATCTTCTGTTCCTCCGGCGAACAGTCGTCAAGTATCGTCCAATTTGCAAGCCACAATCGGGACCTTTAGAATTACAACCGCTTGCACATCATACCCAGCCCTTGCGACATCCACAGCAAAACATTCCTGCCGAAAGGGATTTGCGATGACGAACCGTCTTGGTTTTGTATTCTTTCCATGCTTGTTATTACTATTCTTGCATTCGGGCATCGCACCTGCAGCCGCGCAGGAAGAGAATCAGCAGGCCAAAGCGAAGTATGCATCGGAGACGGGTACTTTTCGCTTGAAGATCGTGGGGCCGAAGGGCGAGCCAATTCCTGGTGCCAAAATTGACTTGCGTTTTTCTCCGCGTCAGACCCTGGAAATTGTAAGTGGCTCGAGCGACGGTGATCATCGATACGGCAAGAGCTTGGCTGCCGACGATCAGGGGGTTCTCGAATTGAAATTGCCCGAACAACCACTCGAAAGAATTTCTGCTGGCATCAGGTGCGAGGGCTACGGTCCGTTCTGGGCTCAATGGGAACTCAAAGCGAAGTCAGAGCGACTGCCTGTCGAATACGTTGCAAACTTGGACAAGGGCCAAAGCTTTGGAGGAATCATTGTTGACGAACAGGGTAAGCCGGTCGTGGGTGCCAAGGTTCACCCTCGGATCGAATACAAAAAACGCGAGAGTGACTTAAGTCAACTTGCTAGCGGTCGCTCCTACACGACGGACTCGGAGGGGCGATGGTCCATACACATCGTTCCGGGGAACGAAGTAATCCTTAGACTTGCCATCACGCACCCTAAGTTCAAACAAAGAACCGAGAATCTAAAAGTTCAAGAATTTGGACTCAAAGATGGAGCCGAGCCCAATTCAAAGATCGTACTCAGTAGAGGACTCTCTATCACTGGAACAATCCGTGACAAGCAAGGCAAGCCCATCCAGGGAGCTGTCGTTAGGGCACGCGTCAACAACCGCACCTTGCAGTCCACAAGCAACGCCGAAGGACAATACGAAGTCACGAACCTAGAAGAAGGCACGGTCGAATTTGTCGCGATGGGGCAAACATTCGCACCGGAGCTCCAAACCGTAACCGTCCGGCCCGATCCCGAGGATGTCAATTTTGAATTAGGACCTGGAAAAGAACTTCGCGTCCTAGTAACCGACAAAGCGGGCAAACCGATTCAAGGTGCCCGAGTCTTCTTTCAGGATTGGCGCGGTTCTGCACACTACTATGAACTTGACAAAGTTCTTTGTTATACGGATGAGAACGGAGAATGGATTTGGAAGAATGCTCCAGCAGATGAAATCCGCGTGGATATCTGCCCGCCGGGAGAAATGCAACTGCCAAACCAATACATTCAAGCTGGAGAAGAAAACGAGTTCGTCTCCGTCCCATTGCTACGAATTCGAGGATTGGTCGTCGATGCAGAGACTGGGCGCAAAGTCGAAAATTTCCGAGTGATTCCTGGGAGAATTTGGCCCGGGCGTCAAGAGCCGTTCTGGACGGTACGTGATAGTTTCGACGGGTCGGAAGGCTCCTTCGTCTTTGAAGAATCCCGGGTCGATGGTCAGCTTGTCCTGAAGATCGAAGGCGAAGGCTACGCCCCGCTTGTAAGTCGTGCGATTGCATGGAACGAAGGTCGAGTCGGGCTGGCCTTGAAAATGAAAGAAGCCGCGCCGACAGATATTCAGGTGCTAGGTCCAAATGGAACTCCTGTGAAAGGTGCCGACATTGCACTTGGTGTAAAGGGTTCGCAGATCAGCCTGAATGATGGCGCGTTTGATTCGTCCACGTTTGCGGATCGCTTAAAGACAAATGAGCAAGGTATCTTTCGTCTCCAGCCGCAATCTGCACCACTGGTCTTGTTCATCTGCCACGAAGCAGGATTCTTGGCGCACAAGTTTGAACCGAAAAATCCAATAGCCGAATTGCAACTAGATCCCTGGGCAACGATAAAAGGCAAAGTCCTTCACGGAGAAAAAGCGGCTTCAGGAGTGAAAGTTTCCGTTTCACCCAACAGGTCCTATTTGGGGCCGGATTTGCCATCACCGACGCATACCTACCGGAGCGTCACGAAGGACGACGGTATGTTTGAGTTTCGGCGTGTTGTTCCTGGCGCGTTGCAACTGGCAGAACGAGTTGAGGCCTTTCGAAGCAGCCAGGGGATGAAGTCTGCGTACTCAAACCCACAGTCCCTAAGTGTGGCCGCAGGTGAAACTTTGGAAGTAAATATCGGCGGAGGCGGCCACCGCTTGACCGGCAAATTCGTCATGCCCAAGGACTTCAAGGAACGATACGACTGGGAGTTTTCAATGCCCGAACTTCATCTCGATGTTATGGAACCGCAGATCCCGTTTCCGCAGGATTTGAGTGAGCAGGAGCGTCAAGCTTGGTTGGCCACGTGGAGGCAAACCGAAGCCGGCAAGCAATGGCAGGCAGCCAGCCGAAGGCACTTTGATGCCCGTTTCAAGCCTTTTCGCACCCATGTCAAACAGGACGGAAGTTTCGATTTCCACAACATTCCGCCGGGAAAATATCTCCTAGAAATCAAGCTTGCCAAACCAGCGATGTTTGCCGAACGAGAGGGAACGATGGCCTACTTGGAAACTTCGGTTGTTGTCCCCGACTTTGAACAGCCCTATCAAACGAAACAATTGGGCGAACTCGAACTCAAACCTGTCGCGCCTTGAGTCAAAGTGGAGCAGAGCATTCAACTGGTCAATATTCGAACTCATACTAGCACCATGCCCAGCTGGTGAATCTAGTGCGGTTGCCGGTGCAGGCCAAGTCGTCACTCGCTTGCGCGCTTGAGTTTCGTACTAGTACACTGTGCAGAGTGACACTCTGACTAGCCATTTGCAGGACACGCGGACGTAGCCAACGCATCCAAGGCAAGGTTACAATGATGACTGTGCTGATGAAAAAAATTGAACGGCTGCGTATAGACTTTGTCCTCCCACCATCAAGATTACCCACTCTTCAAACGAGCGAGCCATGGACTCCAACGACACGAACCAATCTACAAACCAGGGCCCAAAGCAGGCTCAGCCACAACTCTCGCGCCGAACGTTTGCGGCTGCCGCGACAGCACTAAGCGCTGCACCTTATTTCGTTTCCGCCCGAGCAATGGGCGCTGGAAGTCTAGTTGCCCCCTCGGAAAAGATCACGCTTGGAGTCATCGGTATCGGGCCGCGTTGTACTTACGACATGAAAGCCATCCTGCAGCTCCCAGATGTCCAGTGCGTGGCGATTGCAGATGTTCAGCAATCGCGCCGTGCCAAGGGCAAGAAACTGGTTGATGAGCATTATGCCAACCGAGACTGTAAACTCTACCGCGACTTCCGTGAATTACTGGCACGTCCCGACATTGATGCGGTCATTATCGCAACCGGCGATCGCTGGCATGCTGCCGCCTCAATTGCCGCAGCCCAGGCCGGAAAAGACGTCTACAGTGAGAAACCTTGTGGCATCACGATCGCCGACTGTCAGGAAATCTCGCGAGTCTTCGACGAAACTGGCCGAATCTTTCAGGCTGGAACGCAACGCCGCAGCGTGCCCAACTTTCAAAAAGTCGTCGAGCTTGCTCATACTGGGAAACTCGGCGAACTCCAATCCTTGCACGCTACGGTCTACGTTCCGGTCATGAACAACGACTGGCTGCCATCACAACCAATTCCACCGAAAGATGCCTGCGATTGGAATATGTGGCTGGGTCCCGCTCCTTGGCGTCCCTACAACAAAAAGTACGTTGACGGAGGCTGGCGTGGAATCCACGACTTTGACAGCGGAGCTCGGTTGCTCGACTGGGGTGCCCACACCATGGATCTTTGCCAATGGGCTAACCAAGCAGACAATACGATGCCCGTCGATTATGAGCCAAGCGACAAGAATATCCTATGTCGGTACGACAACGGAGTCACCATGGAAGTCGACTTCTTGAAAGATCCCTTCGGAGACCGAGGCCCCAGATGGCTTACTCGACTAGGAACTTGCCCGGTCCGATTTGTCGGTAGCGAAGGATCTGTCGAGACGGGAGATGAAGGAGAGATTGTAGCTAGCTCCGATGCACTAGCCAAAGAACTCTCGCAGACCAAACGGGTCCGCGGCCTCGATGTCGGTGCACACGCTCGTAATTTCTTCGACTGCGTTAAGAGCCGAGAGCAAACGGTCTGCAATCCAACTGTCATGCGTCGATCGCACATCGCCTGCCATGCGGCTGCATTGTCCTGGATGCTTGGGAGAAAGCTAACCATTGATCCAGCCAACGAAGAGTTTGTGGATGACGAGAATGCAAACCGGATGCGCTCGCGCAACAAACGTGATTGGGCTTAGAAACGCGGTTGGCGCGCCGAAAGGATGCCCAAATTCTTTTCGCCTCGCCGTTCGCTCCGCAATTGTTTCCATTGCGTACAGAGCGTCTCTCAAATTGGATTCTTATTCGCGATGACGCGATTGAGTATCTTGAGGCCGGCTTGTTCATCATGCCGAGGCTTGGCTAATCAATGGATGGATGCCACTGGCGTTCTGGTTCCAGCTTAGCGGCGGTCGATATGAAAGAATCACGTTCGCTTTCTGCCAATTCCAACTTCCCTAGTGGGAAAGCTCCCATACTTGTTCTCCTCATTCGATTAACTGGTAGTACTAGATTCTGAACAATTGCTATACTTAGGGGTTGGTCGATGCTGTTCTTCGTCCCA
Organism: Planctomycetota bacterium; assembly: GCA_039030255.1. Lineage (GTDB taxonomy): Bacteria > Planctomycetota > Planctomycetia > Pirellulales > Pirellulaceae > Aureliella. The sequence continues at coordinate 5,357 of JBCCEO010000254.1, forward strand.
ACCTTATTACCTTTACCAGAGTCTTTCTGCCTGATGACGGAATATGACGAGACCGAAGCAGAACCTGCCTCGCAGGCAAGGGAAACGCGTGTCGCTGCGTGGCTCAGTGCAGGCTTCCTGCTCTGCGTCGTCTGCCTTGGTCTTTCCGTTGTGGGCACCAAAGAGAAAGCGTCAGAAGCGATCGAGCACGATATTCAGTTGATTCTAGACCTCAATTTGGCGACGGAAGCGCAACTTCGTGCGTTGCCGGATATCGGCCCACAAATGGCCGCAAGGATCATTCTTGACCGCGAGGAAAACGGAGAATTTCAAAGTGTTGACAATCTAGCTCGAGTGCGAGGAATGGGGCCAACCACGTTGAATGCCCTTCGTCCCTTTTTAACTACGAGCCGAACAGTCACCGACGCGGATTTACGGCTTGCCAAGCATCGTCAACATACGTGGCAGGAACGAGCGCCGTGACGCACACCTGCCACTGACATCGTGTTCAAAAACCTTATTGATTTATCCGACAAGTCACTTCCATCCATGAGCTCCGATACTAAGACCGAACTTTTTGATCTCGTTAGCCCATTTGGCCCTGCAGGCGATCAACCCCAAGCAATCGATGCGTTAGTGCGTGGGCTTCGTGAGCAGTCGAAGCATCAAGTCTTGATGGGGGTGACCGGTTCGGGCAAGACCTTCACGATGGCCAATGTCATCCAACAAGTGCAGAAGCCAACTTTGGTCTTGAGCCACAATAAGACGTTGGCCGCTCAACTGTACTCTGAGTTCCGCGATTTCTTCCCGAACAACGCGGTGCACTACTTCGTAAGCTACTATGACTACTACCAGCCAGAAGCCTACATTCCGCAGCGTGACGTTTATATCGAAAAGGACGCGTCGATCAACGAAGAGATTGACCGCCTGCGTTTGGCTGCGACTAGTGCATTGGTTTCACGCAACGATGTTGTCATAGTAGCTAGCGTGTCAAGCATCTATGGCTTGGGGAGCCCAGACGACTACCAGAGCATGGTTGTTCACCTGAAGGCGGGACAAACGATCAATCGCGATGATGTGTTGCTCAAACTGGTCGACGTACAATACGAACGTAATGATGTTGCTTTTGAACGCAGCCGTTTTCGCGTTCGCGGTGACAGCTTGGAGATTTGGCCCTCCTACGAAGAATTCGCTTATCGCGTCGAACTCTGGGGCGACGATATCGAGCAGATTTCGATCACCAACCCCATTTCAGGTGAAACCCTCCAGCGGCTGGATGAAGTCTACATTTATCCTGCAAAGCACTTTGTTACGCCCGAAGATCGCATTGAAAAAGCGATCACTTTGATTCGCGAAGAATTGCGGGAACAGCTGGCAAAGTTTGAAGCCGAAGGGAAATTACTCGAAGCCCAAAGGCTAAACGCTCGCACCCGTTTCGATTTGGAAATGTTGCAAGAAGTTGGCCACTGCCCAGGTGTCGAGAATTACTCCCGACCGCTCTCAGGAAAGCCGCCGGGTGCGACGCCCGATACTTTGTACGACTTCTTTCCTGACGACTTCTTGTTGCTCGTAGACGAATCTCACGTCACGATTCCCCAAGTCCGAGCCATGTATGCGGGAGACCAAAGTCGCAAGAAAACGCTGGTTTCGCATGGTTTTCGCTTACCCAGCGCGCTAGACAATCGCCCGCTCAAGTTTGAAGAATGGGAGGAGAAAACACATCAAGCCATCTTTGTCTCTGCCACGCCCAGCGATTTCGAACTAGAGAAAACCGGCGGTGAAGTGGTAGAGCAAATCATACGGCCAACCGGTCTTCTCGATCCTGAAATCGAAGTCGTCTCCGCGCGAGGGCAAGTGGCTCATCTGCTGGAAGAAATCCGCACTCGGGCCGCTCGCAACGAACGCACACTCATAACCGCTCTCACCAAACGTCTGGCTGAGGACCTAGCCGGCTACATGACGGAGCAAAACGTTCGCTGTCGCTGGCTGCACAGCGAACTCGACGCCTTCGAACGCGTCGAATTGCTGCATGATCTGCGTGAAGGAAAATTCGATGCACTGGTCGGCGTGAACTTGTTGCGAGAAGGCTTGGACCTGCCCGAAGTATCCATGGTGGCGATCCTAGATGCTGACAAGGAAGGATTCCTGCGTAGCGAAACTTCGCTGATTCAGACCATCGGCCGTGCAGCTCGAAATGTAAATTCCAAAGTTGTCTTGTATGCTGACAAGATCACCGATTCGATGCGAGCCGCTATGGACGAGACTCAGCGGCGCCGCAAGCTACAGCAAGACTTCAACGAAGAGCATAATATTACACCCGAATCTGTGGTCCGCAGCATTAAAGCCGGCATTGAGGCTGCGGCCCAGGCGCATCAAAAAGCTCGCAATACCATTCAAGGCAGAGCTAACGAGCAGGTTGTGACGCAAGAATACCTAGATCGACTCGAAACCGAAATGCTTTCCGCCGCAGAAGACATGGAGTTTGAACGTGCCGCTTCGTTGCGTGACAAGCTGATGGCCATGCGAGAAAAACTGGGAGAAACCATCCAGGAGGAAGAGGAAACCTACGAGAATTCGAAGGGCAAACGCGGCAGGCGAGGCCGCAAAGGAGGTCGGAAAGTACCACGCCCGAAAAAAGGTTAGGTACCGATTCGAGATTCCGCATGCCTGCTCTCACCCCCGTCCTCCGCTTCAGCATTGCTCTGCTTGCACTTGCAAACGCTGCAACACTGCATCAAATCGCTTTGTCGCAATCGGCAGAGAACAGTGCAAATCGACTTTCTTCCCTGCCAAGCACCAAAACGCTTGTTCTAACCGAAGAATTTCACAGCGAAGGCGCCGCAATTGGCGATCTCGATGGAGACGGTAACCAAGATATCATCTCTGGTCCATTCTATTATCGCGGCCCTGATTTCTCGGAACGAATCTCGTACACGCCAGTCAAAAAGTATCACATCAAACAGTACTCAGACCACTTCTTTTCCTTCGTTTTCGACTTCAATTCAGATGGCATGCTCGACATTCTGTCGATTCCGATCCCTGGTGGCAAAGCGATCTGGTTTCAAAACCCTGGCAATCGCGACCAACTCTGGGATTCACATCTGGCCCTCAACGGAGTAGGCAATGAATCACCAGCTTTCGCCGACCTGACCGGTGACGGGCAGCCGGAGTTGGTCTGCATCCATCAAGGCGAAATAGGATTTGCAAGCTGGAATCGCGAAGAGCCCAGCAAACCTTGGACGTTCCGCTCTGCAACTCAAGGACAACGGCTTGGCGAGTTTACACATGGACTCGGTGTAGGTGATGTCAACGCCGACGGAAGGTTAGACCTGCTTGAGACTCGCGGCTGGTGGGAACAGGCATCGGAGGGAACTAGCTTCCAATTTCATCCGCAACAGTTTTCCAATTCGGGCGGCTCCCAAATGTTCGCTTACGATCTGGATGGCGATGGCGACCAAGATGTGATTTCCGTCCAGAACGCACATAGCTACGGGCTTTCTTGGTTTGAACGCCGTGGAACTGGCACTGACTATTTGTTCGTGGAACACAAGATTCTGACTGGAAATCCTTCAGAAAACGAAGCGGGAGTGGCCATCTCCCAGATGCATTCACTCGCCTTGGCCGACCTGGATGGCGACGGAGTTCAGGACATTCTCACTGGCAAGAGGTTTTTTGCTCACGGCGGTAAAGATCCGGGCGCCTTTGAGCCCGCGTTCCTGTTGGCATTGCGGACAGTGAGAGAGCAGGGCAGAGTCCGATTTGAGCCCCACATACTGAGCGAACGAAGCGGTGTCGGTACTCAGTTGACCGTCGGCGACGTCGACAACAACGGGACACAGGATATTGTGGTTGGTAACAAACTCGGAACCTTCGTCACACTCAACTCGGGCAATCTCGGTCCAGCACTTCCACAGAGCAGTGAGCCCTATACACGGATTGGCACACGGGACTTTTCTGTCCATGTTCGCGAGACACCCGCGCGTTCGCCAGCAGAAGAAGCCGGGCTATTTCGGCTACCATCTGGATTCGAAATCAAGCTAGTCGCTAGCGAACCCGACATTGCGAAACCGATGAATATGGCCTTCGATTCCTTGGGCCGACTTTGGGTAAGTAGCAGTCTCGAATACCCTTTTGCGGCCCCTGTAAACCAACTAGGCAGAGACACAATCAAGATTCTAGAGGACACAACCGGAGACGGCAGGGCGGACAAAATCACAACCTTTGCCGATGGACTGAATATCCCCATCGGCTTGTATCCTTATCGTGATGGCGTCATCTGTTTCAGCATTCCTAATGTCTTGTTTTTGCGTGATACCAATGGTGATGGCCATGCCGACCAGCGTGAAATCCTGTTCGGCCCGATGGATACAACTCGCGACACACACGGTATGTGCAACGGATTCACACGCGGACACGACGGCTGGCTCTATGCCTGCCATGGATTCAACAACCAAAGCAATATTACTAGCCGAGATGGCAATCAAGTCGTTATGCATTCTGGCAATACATTTCGAATGCGCGTCGATGGCAGCCGCCTGGAACACTTCACTCATGGGCAGGTCAATCCATTCGGATTGAGTCTCGATCGTTGGGGTGACCTTTTTTCGGCCGA
>JBCCEO010000255.1:0-9933 GCA_039030255.1 Planctomycetota bacterium
CAGCGAACGGTCCTGCCGTCAAAACGAAACTACCGCTCGGAAGAAGCGAAAAAACCTTAAGATGTTCCATGAAGTACAAGAACATGCCTAAGTCCATCCTAATGTTAGCCCTGATCCTGGCTTGTGGCATCGGTTGTAAAGAAGCAGCGAAGCCCCAGGTCGCGGAATACGAGCCCAACTATGTATTGTCTTACAACATGGGGCAGTATTCAGAGCAAGCGATGGATGAGGCGTTGGCTCAGACTACGCACGCGTTGGATGATTTGTTTGGCACTCCTGATGAACCCAAGTTGCCAGAATTTTTGCTTGAAGATGAAGATTATGGGACCCTAGTAAGCATCGAGAACATTCAAAAGGCGGCCGGACCTGAAGGTTTGTATCGCAAGCACAAATGTGCGGAGTGCCATGGAATCACTGGAAACGGTCGTGGGAAAACAGCACCTTTATTGAATCCCTATCCGCGCGACTATCGACTCGGTCGCTTCAAATTCAAAAGTACACCCATCGGTACCAAACCAACCAAGGAAGACTTGGCTTATTTGATCGAGCATGGGATTGGTGGTACGCAAATGGCCAAGATTCCGGAGTTGACTGAGCCGGATATCAATGCTTTGGTGGAATACGTTATGTTCCTGACGATGCGCGGCGCGGTCGAGCGCAGTCTGCTGATGGAAGCGGGCGAGTTGGATTTCACGGACCCGGACGATCCTGACTCTCTCTACACGCCCGCTTTGAAAAATAGCGAGGATGAGGACGAGGCGGAATTGTATGAAGAGCAATGGGAGTTGATTCAAGACTTTGTATTCGATGCTGCCAAGGATTGGAGCAAAGCCGAAAAGAAAGCCTTTGAAGTTCCAGTTCGAGATGCGAACACGGTTCCTGACACCTTCGATGAAGTCTTAGCGGCGATGGCGTCAAATGAAGATTCTGCCATCAAGCAGTCCGTGATACGTGGCAAAGAATTGTTCTTGGGAGAGCAGGCAGCTTGTGCGAAGTGCCACGGAAAGGAAGGGCGTGGTGATGGCCAGAAGAATGACTACGATGATTGGGCCAAGGATTGGACGAAGAAGTTTGGACTTGATCCTGCCAAGCCGGAAGAGCATGGTCCCTTGATCGCCCGTGGTGCGTTGCCTGTTCAAAATGTTTCGCCACGGAATTTCCAGGCAGGAGTCTTTCGAGCGGGCAAAACGCCTGAAAAACTCTATCAGCGAGTCGCTCTTGGAATCGAGGGAACGCCCATGCCCGCTGCAACCTTAGAGTCCGACCAGATTTGGGATATCGTCAATTTTGTGCGTTCACTAAGAGAGCCTCCGGGTGATGAGCCAGTAAATGATTCTTCTTCGGCGAGTTCTTCCGATACAGCGAATTCAAATCCAAGCGATTCGGAACCTGCCCAAGGCCTTAATTCTTGAGACCGAGCTAGAAGAGAACCTCTGGAGGTGGCTCTGCTTCATCTAGCAGTTTCTGCTCGGCCTGCCATTTGCTGAGATAAGAGCTAGCCACAATTCCAGCGACGATCAAGAGGATCACCAGGACTCCGACCAAGATCGCCAATAAGATGGGATTGCTTTTTCTGCCGCCAGCTGGGGTCGCTTGCGGTTGTTGCCACTGCTCTTGCTGCATAACCGGCTGTTGCTGCATAACAGGCTGTTGCTGCATAACCGGCTGTTGCTGCATAACCGGCTGTTGTAGCTGCGGGTTCATGGGTGCTACCGGTGCACCGGCTGGATTCTGCATGTTGGCTGCGGCTGCAAAAGGATCTGGGTGCAGGTTCTGCACAGGTGCTTGGACCGGGACTGGAGCAATCGGCGCTGCTTGAGGTTGAGTTGGTGGTGATATGGGTTGGGCAACCACGGTAGGCTGCGCTCGTGGTAAGCGTGCCTTGAACTGCGTGTTGCATTTTGGGCATTGGACAACTTGCAGATCCACTTGAATATCAAGCTGAAGTTTCGTTTGGCAGCCAGGACAGTTGGCAAAAGTTTGCATGGTCTCTGATAGAATGTTAGAAGTTTCAATGAAACAGGGCGCAATTTGGAGTGTCTTGCTGCTGTGGCTTATCGTACACGCAATTCAAACACATGTTATCCAGTATTTCAAGTTTTCGAGACAGCGCGGCAGGGCAAAACAGAGTTTCACGTTTTGGTTGGACGCTTTTCGCTCCGTCAAAGAATATCGGTGCTTTTTTTGCGAAGCAGAAACAACCAAGCTTGAAACGCTGGTTTTCGCCAGATAGCACCATGTCCGTTTGAAGCACTGTCCGTTTGAGAAAGAGTAAAGAGAATCTCGTGATCATTCGTAAGATCCGGCAAGACGACAATCCTGCCGTCGCCGACATCATTAGGCAAGTGATGACTGAGCACGGTGCCGTGGGGGAAGGGTACTCGATTGAGGACCCAGAAGTGGATGCAATGCATCAGGCTTATGCGTCCAGGGATGCAATCTTCTACGTCTTAGAAGTAGATGGAACGGTGGTGGGGTGTGGCGGTCTAGGACCCTTGAAGGGCGGCGAGCCTGGGGTATGCGAGTTGAAGAAAATGTACTTCCTGCCTCAAGCTCGAGGTCAAGGGGCGGGCAAGTTGCTTTGCGAGATGTTGCTAGTCGATGCGGCAAGACTTGGGTACACAAAAATGTACGTTGAGACCTTGGCCAGTATGCAGCCCGCAAATCGGCTCTATGCAAAGCTAGGTTTTGAACCGTTGGAAGGGCCGCTTGGCAAGACTGGGCACGGAGGCTGCGATGCTTACTATCAGCGGGCCATCGACCCGCCAGATATTGACCCCAGTCTTCTCGCCTGATCGCATCGGCATCGGGCCACGGGGACTGCGACGCTATGTCTCGCGTAATTGTGGCAATTGGGTAAATTTTTCGCGTTGCAATAATGCCATAAGGCTGATTCACTAGTTCCGTGAATCTAGCTTGGGAGTTTCGGTTTAACACCCAGCCTCTTAGGTCTGCGGATCAGGCTGAGACCCTGCTGAGGCGCAGCTCAAGTCGAATGCAGTTCTGTCAGATGAATCGATCCTTGAAAATCTTTGCAATCACACTAGCAATGCTCTTTGGATTGGGAGCATTGGTAGGTTGTGATGTGCCTATCGATTCTTTTCCAAGCAATGAAGTTTTTGCGAAGCGTTGGGAGCTGACCGAATCGATTGAGATGGATCAGCCCGTTGAGGATTCTGAGGTCCTGCTGGAGGAGCTTTTTGGGACTCCCAATGAACCGCGTTGGCCCGAGTTTCTTCAAACGTCGGAGAATCTGATCACGCTGAAAAGCTTAGAACGCGCCGCCGGAGCGTTTAGCAGCGAGGAGGATGACGAGCACAGGGGATTGTTTCGAGAGCACTGCGTGGTCTGCCATGGAATAGCCGGAAATGGTCGGGGCCCTTCTGCAGCCTTGCTCGATCCTTATCCGCGTGATTTTCGAATGGGCAAGTTCAAATTCAAAGCGACGCCGCTGGGTAAGAAGCCGACCCGCGAGGACTTGAAGCAAGTTCTTTTGCGTGGGATTGCGGGAACCAGCATGCCATCATTCCAGCTCTTGGATCCGGCCGACATCGAATCCCTAGTGGATTACTTGATCTACCTTTCGGTGCGCGGCGAGCTCGAGAGAAAAGTGCTGGCGGATGCTGCAATAGAGCTGGACTTGGAGGACGGTGAGCGTCTGTACGATCCGACTCTGAAAAATCGATTTCCTGAGGAATTTGAGGGTCTTATTGGGCGGATCGAACGATGGGGAACAGAAATCTATGCCAAGTGGTTGGAGGCTGACAACAATACCATAGAAGTTGTTGGACCTCCGGAAGGATTTCCGTTGTTGGGAAGCGGGGCTGATGAGCAGGCGGTTGCAGCATCAGTAGCCAATGGCAAGAAGATTTTCCAAGGCACGGTGGCCAGCTGTGCTTTCTGCCACGGAAAGGAAGCCAAGGGCGACGGGCAACGCAATAATTTTGATGCTTGGACGCGTGACTGGACAAGTCTGGCAGGTTTGAACCCTAAGGATCAGAAAGAGCTCCGCCCGATGCTAGAACTAGGTGCGCTCAAGCCAAGGAATATCTTGCCTCGCAATTTGACGCTTGGGATTTTTCACGGTGGATCGTCTCCTGAAGAGCTTTATACGCGTGTGAAACATGGGATCGAGGGAACGAATATGCCTGCGGTACCGATGAAACCAGATAATCCGCAGGGCTTGAGCAATGAAGAAGTTTGGGACTTAGTGAACTACCTTCGCAGTTTCTTGCCTCCAGAAAAGCAAGCCCTTGAATCTGACGATGCTCTACTTTCCGCACCTCAATCAGGCAACAAAGAGGTGGCGAGCAAATGAGCGGGCTTGAAACAGACGCCGGCGCGGGGCGCTATTCGGCACTCGTGCATCGGCTGTCCGTCATCCTGACAGTGGCCGTGTTCCCCTTGATATGGGTGGGAGGATTGGTCACGACCTATGATGCTGGCATGGCGGTTCCAGACTGGCCCGGGACCTATGGCGAGAACATGTTCACTTATCAGGGCTGGTTGTTTGGCCCATTCGATTTAATGGTTGAGCACGGGCACAGGCTGCTAGGAAGTTTGGCAGGAATCCTATGCATCTTTCTAGTCGTCTCTGCCTATTTTGCAGACCCAAGGTCCTGGTTTTTCAAATGGACCATTTTCGTTCTGTTGGCTGTGATTGCTCAAGGAGTACTGGGTGGGGTGCGAGTTCGGATGGACCAGCGGACTTTTGCCATGATTCATGGCTGCACAGGGCCACTCTTTTTTGCAGTGGCGACGGCTACTGCGGTTATGAGTTCGAGGTGGTGGAGAAGCTTCCAAAAGAGTCAAAAGGGGGGAGATTCGAGCCTAGGACAATATGCCACAGGCCGTGGGATTGCCCTGCTTGCCACGTCCGCCGTAGTGGCCAGCTACTGCCAATTAATCGTGGGGGCTCAGCTTCGGCATACGACAGGAATGGTGTCCCCAGGCGTCTTTAAAGGCTTTGTATACCTACACTTGGGGCTTGCGGCACTCGTATTTGTGATTGCCATTTGCCTAGCATTGGCGGTATCTTTCCGTAGACAAACGCCGCTAAAGGTTGGCAGGGTTTCCCAGTTGCTAGCGTTAGTTGTGTTTGTACAAATCGGTTTAGGAATTGGGACATGGGTCGTAAACTATGCGCTTCCATGGCCCGAAATGAATGAAACACTGGCTTCTTACACCATTTCCGCCAAAGGATATTGGGAAAGCATGACGGTGACGGCCCATATGGCGACGGGCTCGTTGATTATCAGCTTGGCGACCGTTGCCACATTGCGTGCTTGGCGGTCTAGGTGGATAGCCCCAATGGATAGATGGGATGCAACCGATGATTAGATCAGCCGCGATTTCGTTAGAGCAGCTGGACAGATTTTGAAACGGGTGAAATTCCCAACCCTCGGAAACAACTGTGGACAACATAGCAACTAACTCGATTACTCTAAAGCGACGACTGTCGTATTTCCTGGAGCTTACCAAGCCGCGCATCTTGGTCATGATTTTGCTGACGGTCGTGATGGCGATGATCGCAGTTGGATCGAGCGTCAGTTGGGTAACTGTTCTTCACGCTTGCGTTGGAACTGCAATGGTTGCCGCTAGCGCGAGTGTCCTGAATCAATGGTTGGAGCGTGATCGGGATGCGGTTATGTTTCGCACTAGCAAGCGGCCATTGCCGAGCGGCCGAGTAGCGGTGAGCCAAGCAGCTTGGATGGGCTGGGTTTTACTTCTGGTTGGCTCTCTGTATCTGACTTGGTTTGTAAACATTCCCACGATGCTTTGCGGGTTTGCAACTTGGCTGCTTTACGTCTGGGTTTACACTCCGTTGAAGACGGTCAGCTGGACGAACACTCTAGTCGGGACGATTCCAGGTGCCTTACCCGTTTGGATGGGTTGGGCTGCTGCCGGAGGTTCTTTGTGGGATTTCAGAGCTTGGGTGTTGCTCGGCGTGTTGATAGCGTGGCAACTGCCGCATTTTATGTCGATCGCCTTCATGTATGCCGAGCAGTATGAATCGGCTGGATACAAAATGATCACGGTCACGGATCGCAGTGGGTGGGGCGCTGGCTTACACGCAATTCTCGGTTCGGTCGCTCTCGTGGCTTTAGCTCCATTGGCAGTTCCAGCGACCGGTTGGTTTAGCGGCGTATTGATGTTGCTGGCTGTTGCCGTTTCACTTTGGCAACTATGGGCTTCTATCCGCTTTGTTCGTAATCAAGAGCGGCAGACTGCCCGCCGGATGTTGCATGTCAGTTTGTTGCATTTGCCGCTGACGATGTTGCTGATTCTAATTTGCAGCTGGAATTAGAGCTGGCGACGATGCTAGCAGTACCTGCAAAGCAATCCACTGCGGCAAAGCGTCTATTTGTGGGAATGCAACTTCGTTCCTATTTGCCTCTGCTGGGTGTCCTTCCATAATGATAAGAGTCCCTCGAGCTGCATTCAGAGTTTCAGATGCAGCGAAGATCTAGCACTTTGTTCTAGCGGCTTGTGATACGAGGCTGAAATGAAATACATCTATCCAGCATTCTTGTGTGTCGTGTTTGGCGTGGGGGTTTTTCTTCTTACAATCACCAATTGGTCGCGATCCGGCGGTGAGGCTGGCACAGCGTACAACGTGGATGAAGAAGGAGAATTGTCGATCGCCGACGGGACGCGACCCAATGGCAAGACGGTGCTCACTAAGAGCGATGATGGCTCCGATGCGGAGTGGCTGGAAAAGTGGTTGTTAACGGAGCGATCTGGAAAGCAACTTGGCAGTGAAGAACTGGCCGGGCAGCCCTATGTGGCCGGATTTTTCTACTCTACCTGTCCTGCGATTTGCGTTCAGCAAAACACGAAGGTGAAAGAACTCCAAGGGAAATTCCAAGGTCAAGCAATTCGATTTGTCAGTATTTCTTGCGATCCTGAAGTGGACCGACCAGATGTATTGCAACAGTATGCAGAACGCTTTGAGGCGGATGATGATCAATGGTTATTCTTCACGGGGAAGATGGACTATATCAAACGCGTTGGTGCCGAGTGTTTTACACTCGGAATTCATCGCCAAGGACATCCTGAAAAGTTTGTGTTGGTCGACAAAGCCGGAGACCCAGTGGGACTTTACACTTGGTCCGATGAAGAGCAATGGCAAACACTTCAGGAGGATATTTCCAAGATTATTGCGGCTGGTGGAAAATTTGAAGAAGCCGAATCGCAGGCAGAAATCCCTGCAGATAGCAAAGTGAATAAGTGAGTGATTCCTAGTGGTTGAGTGGTTGCCCCATATCAATGTTAGCCTGAATTCGCTGGCAACAATTCTGCTGGTTGTTGGATTCATCCTGATCAAACGCAAGCAAGAAACGGCTCATCGCAAAGTTATGTTGGCCGCATTAGTTGTCAGTGGTTTATTTTTGGTCTGCTATCTGACCTATCACTTTAATATCGAAGGTGGCAGCAAGAAATTTCCAACGGATACGTCGGTGGCTCCGTTGGCAGCACGTTATTTCTACTACGGAATCCTGCTGACTCATGTTCTGTTGGCGATGGCGGTTCCATTTTTAGCATTGGGTTCCGTTTTTCTTGGGCTCAAAGGAAAACGCGAGGCACATCGTCGGCTTTCCAAGTGGACTTGGCCCATTTGGTTGTATGTCTCTGTCACTGGCGTTATCGTCTATGTAATGCTCTATCAAATTTATCTGCCGATGGCCTGAGTTCATCAGGCTCAGATACTTGATCGCACGAAATGCGATTTGAGAGGTGTTGTAACTGACGGATCTAGCATTGCGAATAGAACTAGCCAGCAATTGCCCCTTTTCGAAAGTCGCCCTAAGCACTTTGGCGATCAAGTTGATCCTTTTCCTAGCGAGCACTGGCTGCTTGCTGGTTTTTCAAACCCGAAACTCGCTAGCTCAGCCCCAATCCCGTCCATCGTCCCAATCAGGTGTCTCTTCTGTTGACTCTGAAGGTGATGTAGTTGCACCTGAGCGAAAGTCGGTGGATTTAGAAGTCGAGCAACCACCGGCGTTGCTCTCACCCGCCTATCAACTGTCGCTGGAACAAATTGAAGACCTCATCGTCTCAGAAGAATATGGCGAGGCGATTGAGAAGCTTGAAAGCTTGCTCAAGACGAGTGAGGAACAAATAGTAGCTCTCGGAAAACAGCAGCATGCGGGTACTATCAGCGTTCAAACTTATGAACCTCTACGTCAAAGGCTAAGTCGTCGCCTGCTCAAGCTGACGATGGAGATTCCCGAAGTCGAGTTGATGTATCAAGAACAGGTCGCCAAAACGGCAGAGGTCGCCTTGGCGGAATGGTCGCGTTCGAAAGATCTTCGTCGCGGCCAGCAACTCGTTGCCCAGTTTCGAGCAAGTGCTTTGGGGGAAGCATTTTCCAAAAAGTTGATGGATCTTTATCTCGAACGCGGATGGGCGCTCGCGGCTTTGGCAGAGGCGCAGCAGTTCTGTCCAGAATTACGGATTCTAGTTCGGGATGGAAGTCAAGCGACATTGCCCTGGCCGCTAGTATTCGAGCAGATGAATGGAATAGCAAAATCGGATGTAGAGGCGTGGCTGCGGAAATCCTGGTCCGGATTATCTGAATCACGCTCAGCGAGAATGGTAGAGGCCATGCGACGTGTTTTGCAGGCCTCGCATATTTCCGACCGAACCATGGATCCGAAGCGTTGGTTTCAATGGTGGTCCGAGCTTCGAACGACGATTCCTGATGCGAGCTGGCGCGAAGATAAACTGTTCACCTTCGAGGAATTACCCCAGCGACCGAAGGACGAATCAGTTTCTGATTGGTTCACTTTCGCCGGCAATGCGGCGCGTTGCCCGGAGGCTGCTGGAACAATCTCGCCGAACCCTTCAGTTAGATGGTCCTGGTCCGTTCCCCTTTACATGGCAACTGGAGATCAAGTACCCGCAAGTCAACCACGAGTGGCGGAGTCGGAGCAAGGTACTTTGCCCTATCACCCAGTCGTTGCGGGTGGCAAGGTCTACGTCAATACAATGACTCAGATTCTTGCGTTTGAACAGGAATCGGGCAAGCCTTGGACAAGATCAGGAAACGCATTATTCGAGAGTCATACCGCACCAGGAGCGTACTTGCCGTTGCGTTATCCGTTGGTTGGAGTTCCGCGAGGCACATTGTCCATTTCTGGGCAAGAACTATTTGCACGTATGGGCGCTGCGGTAACGGGATCGGCCAATCCCCGACGTGGACCGGGCGGTAGATCGGTTAGCTATTTGGTCGGATTGGATCTGAACGCCAGCGGAGAGATGCTACCTGGTTTTCCCTTGTATCTGATTCCAAATGAATTTGAAGATGCAGAATTTGATGGCCCGCCGATTGTATTCGGGGATTTCTTGATTGCGCCAGTTGTAGTGCGGGATAACGTAGGTTTGCATCGAGGTGTGGCGGCGTTCTACAGAGATACCGGTGAACTAGCTTGGAAGAGTCCCGTTTTAGCCAGTGGATTGCCCGAGGGCAGTGAGCAAGCCAACTTGATTTCACATCAACTCGTCACGGTCGTCGACGGCCGCGTGTTCTACAACACAAATCTAGGCTCCATCGTATGTCTCGATGCATTAACTGGTAATATACTTTGGCTGTCACAGTACTCGCGAGATCCCTTCAAGAGCAACGAGTTCCCAGGGCCGGATCGATTTCGCTATCGCGATCGCAACCCATGTATGGTCAGCAAAGGCTTGGTTTACTCAGATCCTTTGGCCTAAATCGAAATGAAAAACTAGAAGCCTATGGAACATCAAAAGACTTGATTCAGCGGTTCATTCAGACAGTTGCAAACGGTGGCGGAATGATCATTAATGTTGGCCCTGCAGCCAGCGGCCAGATTCCGCTAATTCAGCAAGAGCGCCTACTTGACTTGGGAAAATGGCTGGAAGTCAATGGATCAGCGATCTATGGATCTACGCCTTATGAAGTTAAAG
>JBCCEO010000256.1:0-9932 GCA_039030255.1 Planctomycetota bacterium
GCTCGACGGTCTGGTCGATCTTTTGATGAGCAAACGAGGCCAGCCCCAAACCTACGGCCGTCATCGCGACGCCCGTCAAAATCCAGTTGGCGTGCAATTCGCCCATCACCAAAGCAGCCACGGCAATAAGAGGAATGGCAGCAGCGGATCTCAAATACCAAACACTAAATCGCCGAATGGATCGAGCCCGCGTATCAAATTTTGCATCCGACATCGTCGGCGCGATGACTTTCGGATAATAGACAAGTAATGATACTAGCGTCATCCCAAAGAAAGGATAAATCCACGCCACGCCGCCACAAAGCAATAGGGACAAGAAGAAATGAAGTGCCTCCATGGCGCTAAAACTCTGTGGAAACTTGAGCTGCATCGACGCCGCAAATACAACGCCTGAAACTACCCATAAGACAAACGCGATCAAAGTCGCTCGAAAGCCAATTGACCACAAATAATCGATCTCGCTGTCCAGACAAGCTCTTCCTTCCTTGCCCCGGTGAACAATCTTTACAAAGGGCCAAACGACCAACAGAAACAGAGACAATCCTAGAATATAGACAATTACATTTACATACAGCGACGTCCAGCGAAAGTGTTTTTCGACGGGATGCGTCCCTCGATCGTCCGAGAATACCCACACCACGAATTCCCAAGCAGTGCCAAAGCTCGACGTTTCTTCCTGCCTATTGCCGGACTCGCCTGAAGCAGCTGTGACGTCGCTCGATTCTTCATTGTCCTTCTCATCCGGCTCGTCCACCATGTCCCCAGCAGCTATCATGGCAGCCGCTTTGTCACCCATGCGGTGAAAATTGTACAAGTAGTTAAAGCGCGAGGCGATCACGTTGGGCCCGAACACCAAGATGGCAGCCAACAGAAGCGTTGGTACGCTCAACAGGCGCCCCGAGAGACTTTTCTTGGAAGGCTCGAAACGCGTTGCCAGCTCAGGATAAAAAGCCAAACGCAACCGCGCGGCCGCCTCAGACCCTGAACTTGGCCTGTCCTCGGGAGCAACCTCTAGCAAATTCCGAATGGCCTTTTCCAGGACACGCTCGGCCGCAGTTTCAGCAGGACGCTGGAATTCAAGCTCACGACGTCGCAAGTCTTTTTGCATGCGAACAGCTTCGGTCCAATTCGCGGCCAGGTCCTTCAAGGTCCAAGGCCGTTTTCCTTGCCAAAGCTCCCATAACACAATGCCTAGCGCGTAAAGATCGGATCGCCCGTCCAGGTCCTCAGCTTCCTTATTATCGGTCGGGTCGGCAACTTGCAATTGCTCCGGCGACATATACGCCAAGGAACCGCCAAAGTAAGCAGCCGCCCCCGCACGTCCATCCACTCCACTGGTACTTACATTGAAGTCGGCCAACTTGGGCATGGCTTCCGCCGACAACAAAATATTTGCTGGCTTTACATCGCGATGCAGCACGCCCTTCTTGCTCGCATACTCAAGTCCTTGGGCAAGCTGAATTCCAATCCAAGCGACCACTTCGGCCCATTCCATCTCCCCAACTTGTGCTCGAATCGTCGATTGTTCGGGCAGAGTCTGATTGGCATCTACCAGACAGCGATCAATGGACTCGATAAGCTTTGCTCCGGACCAAAGACTTGGCGGCAGACTACGCACATGCTTGATGCAATCTGCCAAAGTGCCCCCAGCCAAGTACTGCATGTACAGCAAAATCGTAGGCGGTTTGGGAACTTCACGCTGATCATAGACACGCACAACGTTGGCATGATCCAGCTGCGATAGCGCCTTGGGTTCATCGCTACCACGCGAGGTCGCTTTCAATGCAACTAATCGGTGCATCGATATTTGTCGCGCTAGGTAGACTCGCGCAAAGGCGCCTTGTCCGAGTTGCTTTAGGATCTGAAAATCATCGAATCGCTCACCGACTGGCAATTCGGGTACCCCACTGGACAGACTATTCGGCCGCGTGGATTCGCTACCCGCCCCACCGTCGGCCAGCCAGCGTCCAATCGTGTCTGCCAGATCTGGAAATCGCTGGCGATAGTCGACCCATTTAGGATCCTCGCCAGCGGCCCGTCGTAACTGAACTTCTTCTAGCACCAAGTCAAAAGGAATGTTCTCGTGCGGCAGTATCTGCCCAGCCGCAGGCCAATAAAACTCTAATGTTCGCTGCGTTCCAAGCTCCGCCGCACTAGCCAGATCGTACTTCATGAGTTCGACCAGCACTAAACGTCGCGAGTTTTCAGAAATCTCTGGAACGAGTTCGACGAGTTCCGCAGGATCAGCGACCGGTGCAATCGCAATCAGCCGCTGCATGCACTGTTCTAGAACCGCAAAAGAAGCTTCAATGGTTGCATCAGCGTTTTCTGTCGCCTCATCATCTGTACCCGTGATAGCGCGATTGCACTCGGGTGCGCGTTTTTGAGATGAACCATCTTCTACCGTCTCTTCCTCATCGGTCGATTGCGCAGGTTCTTCCATCGTCTTCCAATTCGGTTTTAGATTCTCAACGAGGTGGAACTGCGCTCATCAGGCCCGCGTGAAAACTTTTCGCGTCAACTCCAGGCTCTTGGGAATCGCCGTCATTTGATCTTCCATTCCTTCGAATTCCAAGGAGATATAGCCTCGGTAATTGTGCTTGCGAAGAATTTCGCCAATCCTGGGATAGTCGAGATCCAAGGAATACCATTGCCCGCCGCCATAGTATGTCTTCGCCTGGACGAACACAGTTTCCGGTGCAATCTTTTCCAATCGGTCGTAGGGCTCTTCTAGGAAGTTTCCTGTATCCGTACAAATCTGTAGCCAAGGTGAATCGACTGCATCGACGATTCGAAGGATACCTTCGGGCGTCAGTCCCAAGCCCCAGTGATTTTCCAAGGCCATGACGACGCCGCATTTTTCCGCCGTCGGAATACACTTCTCCAGCGCCTCGATGACCCAGGGATAACCATCTTCATCGGTGTAGCCCTCCAAAGGAGGCTCAATACCACGATTGGCCATCAAAGCATCAAAACTGGCTGACGTTCCCCAACGGCCCGTGTTGACACGCATGACCGGAATTCCAAGCTTGTATGCCAATTCAATTTGTCCAATCGTGCGATCGATATTCTGCTGACGTTTTTCACGATCAGGAGTCACAAAACCTTGGTGAGTCGACATGCCAACCATCGGTATGCCCAGAGCCAACGCATGCCGTTTGTAGCTCATCATCTTCGAATGACTCAGTAGCTCATTTTGCTCAATCTGGTAAAGCAACAATTCGATACCGTCGAATCCAAATTCATCGGCCAGCTCGATACACTTGTCAAAGTCGCGATACGTTTCATTCCGGAAACGCCAAAGTGAATAAGTCGAAAGCACAATGGGGTGGGTCGTGCGTGCGCCACTTGTTGCCGGCGTTGCAGCTTCCTGTGTCGCGCCTTTGCCAACGGCGTTTGCAAGAGGAATAAGAGAAAGGGCACCTGCGGCCGTCAAGAAATCACGTCGAGCATTCATGGGTTGCAACTGCAAAAGGAGTCATCGTAAGTGTTCCAGATCGGGTCAATTGTACTTAGCAATTGCCAGTGAGCATTTTACCAGAAAACTCCGCAGCTAGTTCGCAGGCCATCGGTACTTACCCGTGGGATAAGCATCCTGCGCATCCTGCCTGTCATTGGCTCCCCGCAATTCGACCGTCGGATAGGCTTCCTGCGCAATGTGCCTATCGATAGTCCTAAGCTAACAATCCTACAATCGCCACAAATTATTTTGCACAAAGTCATTTTCGGTCATTGGCGTGGATTGCCTTCGCCCGCCTTCCGAGACTCTATCGTGCCGCAGCAAGCATGAGTTGTAATCAACCAATGCAAGGGCTGCATTTTTTGCGTGAGTTCTGGCTACTCAATCCGGCAGAAGGGGACGTACTTTGGCGGCTACGCTACGAGTTTTTCCGGGCGTCTTGTTCGATGAGGTACCAATGGTAGAAGAGGGGCAGGTACCACATGGCAACTAAGATATGGCCTGCGGCTGAGAGCATGAAAATGAACAATGCGCCTCCAAAGTCCAAAACGAAATTCCCGAAACTCCAGTACAACCAAAGCAAACAACCTGGAACAGCAAGTTTTGGCAGAACACTACACGAAGACTCCAACGCACTTTGCCACTGTTCACGTGGCGCACGCCCCAGAAAGTGATGGATCCAGTGCATGATCTTTCCAAGCAACGGCCATGCAAAATACCAACACAACAAGACAGCCACTACAAACCAGAAAATATTAGCCGAGCGCATCAACATCGCAGCCAAACCACCCACAGGCGCAACTATTTTCACATCCCAAAAGACCGCGTTGAAGATCGCCGCAGGCAAAAGGATCAAAATAGTCCAACGCAAACTCCGGCGGGCCTTCCGTGCCGATTCAGGAATTTGCGCCGGCGAATCAGAAACGACTGGGGCGTAGGGATTTGAGTCGCTGGGAAGGCTAGCATCCGAGTTCATTTTCGTCTCCGATTCAGGTTCAATCACAGCAACTGTCGCTTTTCCTCGGACTGATAAACTAGACCCTTGACGCCAACATCTATTCCTGCCCAAACTGAATTCTTTTGCACCGCCCAATCGATGCCGATTTAGTCACGAGTTGGAATCTGGGCATCAACGGAAGTCAACCATTCCTCCAGCTCCGTTTGCATGGACGCAGCCAGTTCCGGCTTGTCCTCGACCAAGTTTTTCTTCTCAGAAATGTCATCACTCAGATCGTAGAGCTCTGTGCTCGCGTCGTCGTAAAAGCGAATCAACTTGTGCTTACCACGTCGGATGACGCTGCCCATGCGGTTCTTTTTGTGAAAAGCATAGTTCGGATAGTGGAAGAAAAGACTGGAGCGACCAAGCTCCTTGCCTTCCGTCACCAGCGGAAGCAGCGAAACACCGTCCACTGCATTCGTCGGATCGGGCTTAACGTTTACGGCATCCAGAACACTGCGATGCAAATCCATCGTCATGACAGGTTCTGCGCTAAGCTGCCCCGCCTGCACCTTTCCGGGCCATCGAATCATCAATGGTACTCGTATGCCACCTTCGTAGACGTAACCTTTTTCACCTCGTAACGGTCGCACATCTGCGGCAAATGGCCCGTTGTCGGAAGTAAAGATCACCAGAGTGTTTTCAGCTAGCCCCAGCTTCTCCAAGCCATCCAAAACCGTCCCAATCGATTGGTCCATGCCTTCGATCATCGCGGCATATGTTGGATTCTTTATCTTGGGCTGCCCCGCTTCCTGGTTCTTTGCTTCATATTTTTTGATCAATTCCTCGGGAGCTTCAAAAGGATAGTGAACCGAGTAATTCCACCAGCATAAAAAGAAAGGCTTGTTTTCTTCTTTGCTGCCCCGCATAAACTCCACACACTCGTTAGCACAGCGCTCGGGCAAATAGGGCTCATCGCCAACTGTAATGGATGGAATTCGAAACGGCTCAAAGTAGCTGGGCGGACCTCCGTAGTCGCAGCCGCCAACATTCAAGTCAAATCCTTGGTACTCAGGTCGTAACTCGAGTTCCGTCGGCTTGCCGTCTTTCTTTTTGCGATGCGATAAATGCCACTTCCCGACAAACCCCGTTGCATAACCCGCCCCCCGAAGTTGTTCGGCAAGCGTGACTCGTTCCAGCGGCAAGTAACGTTGCCAAACGGGAGTACTGACAGCAACACCTTCCTTTTGAAATCCTGGCTTGTGCCCAGGTGCATGATTCGTAATGTGCAAACGAGCCGGTGACTCGCCAGTCATCAACGCAGCACGAGTTGGCGTGCATACGGGCGCTGCCGAGTAGGCGTCGGAAAATTGGATTCCATTCCGCGCCAATTGATCGAGCACTGGCGTATCCACACGCTGATTGCCATAGCAGTGCAGATCCTTCCAGCCCAGGTCATCCGCCATGATCAGGAGTATATTGGGGCGACTGCTTTCCTGGCAGAAGCCTAACTGGCCGATCTGAAAAACACAGACGGTCGACAAAAGGAGCAGGGCAGCCTGCCTTGATTGAAGGTGTCCCAACATGATCGCATCACTCAATTTGGAAAAGATTCAAAATTCGTCCGCGATTTTTCGAATCGCAGTCAAGCGCCTTTATAACCTATAACCGCGCGGCGACGATCGCAATTGAGCTGGACACAAGATTTCCCGAGTAGCTAGAGATTCAGAATAGATTTGCAATGCATCACAACAGAGAATCACTTGAAAAATGGAAAGAATCGGCAGAGGCCTGGATCATTGACCAAGGAGAGCATGGGGATTGGTCGCGCAGAGCAATTCTAGATCCGGCCCTGAATGAGATCCTGCCAGACCTAGCCGGCAAGTCCGTGTTGGACCTTGGCTGTGGTGAAGGACGCTACAGCCGAGTGCTCCAATCAAAGGGAGCTATTGTCACCGGAATTGATCCGGTTCCTCAATTTATCGAGCAAGCCCGGGCGATGGACAGCGAATCTACCTACATGGAAGCTCAAGCCGAACAGCTACCGCTAGCTGACGACTCGTTTGAGCTAGTGCTCAGCTACCTTAGCTTTGTGGACATTCCCGATTTGGATGCAGCTAGTCGTGAAATCTGTCGTGTTCTCAAGCCAGGCGGTCGACTTGTTGTCGTCACGATCAGCAATTTAGCTTCGACGACCGATGGCTGGGTCAAGGACGAGAGCGGAAAGAAGATCTACCGCACGGTCGATCGCTACATGGAACATTTTTCAATGGACCTCGAATGCTCACGTGGAGGGCGGCGCAGGGTCGAGGTTGACCGCCTTGCGGCGAACCGTCGGGACCTTCTGGAAGCGGTCGGAGACGTTGGCGAGGATCGTCGCGGCTTTTGCGGCGTCACCCTCGCTGCAGCTCGACTTGCAGTCGCCCATCAGCGCCATCGTCGCGTCCAGCCCCTTGGCGAGCACGCGCTGGCGCGGGTCGCCCTCGGCCAGCATCTTCCACGCCTTGGCGAACGCGTCCGTGCGCTTCTTGCTCATGACGTCGTCCCACGACTTGAGGATCGCGGCGGCGCGCTTGGCGCGAGCGTTCGCGTCGGCCGAAACCTTCGCGTCCGGCACGAGGCGGCGCGACATCGTCTCGAGCGCGCCGGCGAGCGTCGTGTACTTCTTCGCCTTGGCCTCGTCGACGGCCTTGCCGGCGGCGGCCGAGCGGAGCAGCTCCGCAGCACTGTGCAGCGAGTGCGCGAGCGTCTTGCCCTCATCGGTGTCGTAGACGGCCTTGCGTGCGTCGTCGACCGCGACACGCTCGTAGCGCGTCAGCTTCTTGCGATCCTTGGCCGCAACGCGAAACGCGTTGTCGAGTCCTTCAATCGTCTTGGCAGCGGCATCGAGCTTTTCCTTGTTGCTCGCCGCGACGTCGTCCTTGGAAACCTCCAGCGTCGGCTTATCGCCGGCAATCGCCGGAAGCGAAATCAAAGCCCCCAAAGAGAGGGCGAGAAGCGCCTTACGGAAATGCATCCCTTCATTGTATCCCTCGAATGGCGCGGTGCGGAGTCCGGTACAGTCGATTCATGGGCCGTTGGATCGTGGGATGGGTGGCGTGCCTGGCCGCCTGCGGGTCGCCCGAACCCGTGCACGTCGTGGAAGTTACGCGCGACGGTGTGGCCCTGATCGACGGGAAGGCGTCCTCGGTCGAGTCGATCGTCGCCTGGGCGAAGGCGCGTCCGGCACCGGTCACCGTGCGCGCGAATTCGTATGCGCTTTGGTCGGACACGCAGTACGTCCTCGCGGCTCTTGGGGAAGCGGGCCATGAAACGGCCCTCGTTTGTTCGGCGGCTATCAGAAAGGGGAGCCGGTCGAAGTGCGCGTGCACGCGGGCCGCCTCGACCGCGACGCCGTTTTTCCTCCCCTCACGAACAAGCCGGACCGGATCGGCGCGTTCGTGAAGGTCGACGTTGCGGGAGAAGCCTCCATCGACTCGCAGCCGTAGGTGTAATGCACCGATCCGACTCGCGCATTGGTCGAGGCGGCCACGATCGCGAAGTCACGCGGGAGTTTGGTCAAGCCCGCCATAATGACGTCGAGTCTCGTCGCGCTCGGCGCTTCGTTTATTCGGTGTGGCACAGTCAAATGGACGCATTGTTTTGCGGAACGGATCAGGCTGTCTAGCCCTCGTGTCTCACGATCCGTCAGATGTCCTGTAAGTCCCGAATCACGAGCTTTCGCCAATGCAGCTCGCAGGGAACTTCCTCGCGCAACATCAAGTGCCAACCAGGTGGCGAGCCCACCAGAAACGACGAAAAGAGCAATTCGAAGTATCGCGCGTCGCATAGAGGTCGCCTAGGTACGCATCCGGGCTCTCCGTGCATTCGCTGCGTGGAGAAAGCGGTTTCACTGCGAATTGTAACTACTTGAAATCGCCTCGTGTAACGCGCGCTGTGCTTGGCGGAGTATGAATAAGCGCGGTCTGTCTGCGTTTGTGGAAGAAGTCGAACAGGCTGAGGTGTCGCGAAGGTCGGCGAGTACTCTGCAGGAGGTCGCCGAAGAGCTCGGTACCAGGCTTGGCGGAGCATTGAGCGGCGGCCCAGCAGCCTAGTCGGGTGTAGCTCGGGCTCGGGCCTGTACTACCGATCTGCGGCTAGGGCCCCACGAGTTCCTCGCGCGGGGGCCTGGCCCTTGTGCGGCAATAGCTCCACGACAAATCCAGCGCGATACTGGGTTCTATTCATCTGTGAGCCATCGAGGCTCCACTTTAGCCACTCTCCCACCCGAAGCCCCGCGTCGTACGTGCCAGACTCTTTGCGGCGTCCGTTTCGATAGAAGCGGGTCCATTCTCCAACCCGTCGGCCGCTGTCGTACTCACCAATCAAGCGAATCCCCCCGTTCGGGTACCAGAATCGGGCAGATCCGTGTCGAACCCGAACTCCGTCGCCTCTACGACGGATGGATACTTGCGCTCGGATATCGCCATTCGCATACGACTGAGTTAGGACCGCGGTCGAACTCGACTCCACTGCATTTGGCTTCGTGGCCCGACTAGCCGAGACGTCGCGAACGTTAGGCACGACTCGGAGCGACCTTTTCTGGACTATTCGCGGTGCTCGACGCGTCGGCCCTTGCGCATCCACGAAAAGAGCTACCAACAGCAAGCCAAGCAGTACGAGGAGGCCAACGACACGCGCCATCAGAGTCGGCTCCTACCGAGCAATGGCATCGGGGCGCCAGAAGCTCACCGGGCCGGCCCACGGGACCTCCCCAGTCCAGTTGCCCTCGAATCGCCGACCAGGGCGGGTTTGACTGCTTGCCAGGGTCACCTGAACACCGTCCGACGTCTTGAATGTCGCCTCGAATCCACGGTCTAGGGGAATCCAACCATGGAACGTAAGCACGGTCTTTTCTGAGCCGAGAGTCACGCCTCCTGGCCGAGCGCTGCCCTTGGGACCGTTCGGAATGCGGACGACAAAATACGCGCGACCGTCTTGGCTTAGGCCTTCCCATTCCCCGCGTAGTTCGGCCCAGTCCGTCGCAATGAGTGTCTTGTTGTGCACTCTTATGCCGTTCGCGAAGTACTCGCTGCTCCCGGCGACCTCGATATCAAATACGTCGTGCGTTCCGCTCGGTGCGACCCCAACCACACTCACGAAGCCCCCGCTCCCGTGCACCCTGTCGCCCGGCTTCAGCGTGCTCGCAGATCTCCAGCCCGACGAGGTGAACACGGGATGAGTGCCTGTCACTTCGAGTGAGGACGCATTCTCGAGCCGCAAACGGATGGTTTCGCGATTGCGAAATCTCTGGACTCGAGTCACACGCGAAATCTCGTGAACTCCGCTTGGAGAGGATAAGACGAGGTCTCCCGTTTCGATCAACTCGATCGGAACCGGTCCGTCTGGTGTTGCGATCATAGTTCCGGCTGGAAAGCAGCCGACGGCGATGCAGCCGCCCAGCGCTGAGGCCATGGCGAGCAAGATCGAAACTCTGACTACTCCCACGGCGAAGGTTTCCTTGTCCAGTGCCTAGCCTTGCCGTAATATAATTCA
>JBCCEO010000257.1:0-9929 GCA_039030255.1 Planctomycetota bacterium
GAAGCAAGAGGAAGCAAGAGGTCCAAGTCAAGTGGTTTACAATTCAACGTAGAAAACGCAGAGCTCCATAGAGAAGCCCTGCGCAAGTTTAGCGTCGTCAATTCAGAATCGGCGCCTACTTCCTTGAAATCTCAAACATCGTGATTGTTCGAGTTTCCTCCTCAAACGTGACTCCGAGTTTATCTTCGAACCATTCGCGGGCCATTTCTCGGCCTTCCTCTCGAGCGAAGAAAGGTGCATCTGTAGCAACGTAGAACTCGGACTCAACCTTCTGCCAATCCTTCCAGTTGGGATACAACTCAAAGTCACGAGCAGGCGCGGCAGCTAATCCGGTTTTGTCCTCCACGAGCACTCCAGTTCCATTGAGCATATCAGACTGATCCAAGTGAAATTCTTGGAGTAGTCGTCGAAGAGTGACTCCTTGGCCTTTATTGATTCCCTTGCCGCGACCGTGAACGAGCACTCCAAGCAGAGGTTTGCCGTTTTTATACTTGTAGGAAACTGGAGGTTGGATTGATTGCCATCGCTTCAGCTTGCGACCATCATGCTTTGCGATCCATACCGTTCTTTCTCGTTGCACCTCTTCCAGCTTCAGACCGTGCGCTGCCAAAAACTCCGCCGCCCAGACTCGCCAGAATGTTTGCTTAGAAACAACCAGATCTGATTTTGGAAACCTAAAGTCGGACAGGTCTGACGCGATGGACCATGCAGCGGAATTGCACTGCGAGTTCAAGCAATCGCCGCAAAGACATTCTCCTGTCTGTGGAATAACCCGTAGTCTCACAAAATGACTCAGGTCCATCGCGCCAATCCGCCCAAGATCAATTGGAAGCACCAAATGTCTTTTGTCTGGCGTTTCCGCGGCCCATTGCTGTGCAAATGCTTTGTTTTCCCGAGTCGTAGCTAGCCATCCATCCGTAGGTAGTTCAGTGGTCGCCCACAAATTTTGAACGTGCTGTTTCCAAGCAATTTCCGCATTCGGATGCTGGCCGCCGTAGCGTATATTTTTGGCCTTCGGAGGTGCATAGGAAGCAACTACTTCTGGCACAGCCTCGTCGTACGTTAGATGCAACTCCAAAACAGTCTGCCCCTCAGAGTCTGTGCGCGAGTAGCGAATGGGCAGATCAGTGGAGACATCGAACCAGTACTCGTCAATTCTTCCGTTGCGTTCTAATTGAACACCGTGCAATTCTTTTCCTTTGACGGATTTTGTACCAAGTAACTTCTTGGCATCTCGTTTCAATTCGGCAAGAAATTGCTCCAACGTCAAAATCTCCTGAGCATCGTCGTTGCTAATTCCCTCCGCCAGATACAACAGATCAACGTCTGATTGATATTCCTGCTGAGTCCTACCCTTCATCACTTTGGTAACGGGTCCACATTGTTCATAGGATCTTGAAGTACCGTCGACTTCGCGCCAGAACCACATGTCAACTTGGTGTCGCTTCGTGCCAGTCTCCGCTGAAGGCTCTTCCAGTGGCCATTCTCGCCGGACTTCTGAACTCCAACCAGTAATACGGATGGATTGTACTTTGTTCAGAGCTGCAATAGCCTTTGCATATACAGACTGCGGACGCGTAAGTACCACGCCTACGGCGAGAACACCAGCCATACCAAGGGCCAACGATAGTCTGCGAAGTATATGATTGCTTTTGCTTGGCCTGCGCTCATCGGAGAAGGTTGGCGTGGCATCGTCGGACAACGCAACCCGTGAATTCTCACCGGCCGTTGATGGATCGTTGTCATGAATCGAGTTCATCACATTGGAAATCACGGAAGAATGCTCAGACAGATCCTGCCCAAGTTTATTCAGCCGACTTTCCAAGTCTGGGAATTGAGAGTTATTCATCTACTCATCCTCACTAAGCATTTGTTGAAGTGATTTGTGGATACGAGAAATCTTCTTCGTAACCGTTCCCAGTGGACGTCCGGTGATAGAAGCAATCTCGCTCATCGAATATCCCTCGAAGTGTCGGAGGGCTATCAACATGCGGTCTTCATCTGGCAGACGATCGATGATTTCCAATAGAGCCATGGAGTCTTCTGGCAGGCTAGTGCCGCGCTGTTCGATTGCAATATCGCAATCGGAATGACTCAGAACGACCACTTCGCGTATTCCGAGATGGCCTTTCTTTTGCAATCCTTCGCGTTTTTTTCGCAGTGCCCTTAGCGCTTGCTTACGAGCAATTCCAACTAGCCAGAACCCAAACTTCGATGGCTCTCTCAATTTTTTGAGGGAATGAAATGCCGCAACGAATGCTTCTTGGAGAGCATCCTCAGCCAAATGAGCATCTCCAACAATTCTCAAAACGGTCGCCAGAGCGAGACGTTCGTAGCGGCTAAGCAGCACCGCAAACGAATCCTGCTTGCCCTCTAGGACCTGTTCGACAAGTTCAGAGTCACTATGCATGATAGGATTTTCCAAGGTCATGGTTGCGTTTGGTTACTACTATCTAGTGCCTTGAAGTTCACAAGTTGCGGCAGGCTTTCAAAAAAGAAATTCACTTTTCTATCTAGCGAAGATTCCAATTTAGGTTGGAACCAGCCCGCTTTCGTCTTCTCTACTGTGAATGAACGTTTGCAGTGCAGCACCATTTTGAGAAAATTTTTGAGCTGACCCTAACCGTGCCCTCGCTTGGGCTATTTAGACTCGATGAGCAATTTCAAGAATCAACATTCCGATACGATTCGGCAAATAACCAAACATCAGCCAGCAATCCTGGCTTACATACTTACGCTACATCCCGATAGAAGCGAAGCGCAAGATATTCTTCAGGAAACAAACGTGGTACTTTGGCAAAAGCTTGAGGACTATCAAGATGGGACGAGCTTCAAAGCTTGGGCCTTTCGAATCGCGTACTTGCAAACGCTCGCACATTTCAAGCGTAAAAAGCGGAAGAGTTGGCTAGGCTTTTCCTCCGAATTGGTCGAAACTTTGGCAACTGAGGCAGAGCCAATCCTTTCAGATTTGGAGCACAGACAGCAAGCATTACAAAACTGTCTCCAGAAACTAGCCGATAGGGATCGCGAAATCGTACGCTCACACTACGAAAGTAGTTTGCCGCTTGCCGACATCAGTCGAAAACTCAACCGTAGCGTGGGTGCATTGAAGCAAGTCCTTTTTCGAGTGCGAAAGTCGCTTCGCACCTGCGTCGAACAATCTCTTCGGAAAGGAGTCACGGATGCCTAATTCTGACTCGCCCGCCGACCAGGAATGGAGTGAACTACTCGAAGCGGTTTCCAATCGTGACCTAACGCCCGATCAGAGCCAGCGTTTGTCCGAGCGTTTGACTTCTGATGCGGCAGCTCGCCACGCGTTTATTGAAGCTACAGCTTTTGACGCAATGTTGGCAAGCGAGTTTCCAGCTGAGGAACACGATCTATCCTCTGCCCTGGGGGTTGGTATGGACCGTAGCGAATCCGCAACAGCCACATCGGCTAACGCGTGGAAACGTCCCTTAGTTATCGTGCTAGCCGCTGCCGCATCCATCATGCTTTTGGCTTTCGCCCTGCGTCCTCGTGGCGAAAGTATTGTTGCAACAATTGCTTCAAGCGAAGAAGCGGCTTGGGAGAGCAGTCTGCCAACGACTCCTGGGTCAAACTTGGAACGGGGGCGATTGAAGCTTCGGTCTGGAATTGCGACGATTCAGTTTGTCTCGGGTGCAAATGTAACTCTGGAGGCGCCTGCGGAGTTAGAGCTTATTTCTGCAATGCGAGGAAAACTCGTCGAGGGTGCTGCGATCATCCATGTCCCTGAAGAAGCGCAGGGATTCGTGATGGAAACTCCGAACGGCTATGCGGTCGACTATGGAACTCAGTTCGCTGTTCAAGTCGATCGTAAGCTAAGTCGTTCTGACTTTGAACTCATTGAGGGAGAAATCTCAGTCCACAATCGGGTGAACGCACAACAAGTCCGGCTCACTGATCCGCATGCGGTCGCGTCAGTTCAGCAAGAGCAAGTCATCATAGTGGATGAAGAACTTAAAGAAGAACCCGAAATAGACGAGAAAAAGATCGTGAGAATCGGAACTGAAGGACAAGCGACTTCGGTCTTACGAAACAACAAACGTCACAAGTTCATCAACCCTGAGGTCTTATCTGTAAAGACTACTGAGAACGGGAAATGGGACTATCGTTCGTTTTTTGCCTTTGATCTCTCATCAGTTGAAGTCGATAGAATTGACGCCGCAAAGTTACGATTAAATCTAGTGCCAAGCCAGAAGGGCTTTGCCTCTCGCCTGCCCGTGGTCAACAGATTTGGTGTTTATGGAATAACGAACTCTTCGCGATTAGACTGGAACCAAGATTGCCTCTGGGAGGACGCTCCATCCGCGCGGGACGGCAAATTTCTCGGCTCTTTTGAAATCCTTCGTAGTCAACAGCGAGGATCATTCGGAATTGAAAATCGAAATCTTGTAGAGTTCTTGAAGCAAAATTCGGGTAAACGCGTCACCTTTTTGCTCATCCGAGAAACAACGCAAGTCGATGGCCAGGGGCCTGGGCTGACGCATTCTTTCGCAAGTCATGGACACCCTGAGGCTGTTGGACCGTTATTGGAGATGACAATCAAATGAATCCCAGTAGCTACCTCGATCTACTGATGCGTCAAACCGTATTCTCTATCTGTTTTCTCACTGCTCTGCCTGCCACTGCCATTGCGAGTGACGTTGCAGCTCGCGCGCTCATGCCTGCGAAGCACGAGGAGTTGTTCAAAAAGTATTGTTACGAATGCCATGATGCGGCCAATGCAGAAGCAATGGTGGACCTCGAGTCACTGCCCTTTGAAATAAGTAGGGACGTTGAAGTTGCCGAACGGTGGGCTAAGGTGCTCAACGCGATCAACTCGGGCGAAATGCCGCCGCCAGATTTAGATCAGATTGCGGGGGAGGCAAAGAAAGACTTCCTAAAGGACTTGTCGGAGCAGATGGTCGTCGCTCGCAAGATATTGAGCGATAGTGGCGGAGTCATCACGCTCAGGCGGCTCAATCGGCGCGAATACTCAAACACCATTGAGTCCTTGCTGGGCGTGCGTCCGGATGTTTCCAGCTTGCCAAATGACCAATCTGCGTCGGGTTTTGATACGCAAGGTGCTTCGTTGTTTATTTCGAGCGATCAAATCGAACAGTACTTAGCATCCGCAAGACATTCGCTCAAGTTATCATTGTTGCCGCGAAAGCAACCAGCAACTCGAACAATTCGAATCCAACCCGAGGAAGAGTATACGCAGCGCTACGCGACAGCCGCAGAAGAGATGCGCGATATCAAGCGGCGCTCTGAAGCTTTCTTGTCGCAAAGCGAAAAACCTGCTTCCGATTTTGGATTTCTGGATGCCTATCAAGCCAAAAAGCAAGGGCAAGTATCCTGGCTACCTCGTATGGATGATTATGTCGAGCGCCAGGAAACGCAAACAGGCGCCACATTGATCATGACGATCAAGCAGGGCGGCTACACGCGTATCAAGCTGCCCATGATGCATGAAATGCAGGAAGGGAAATATCGGGTTCGCATTCGAGCGGCGGCCTATCCCGATGCACGAGAACGATTGCATTATCTTGAGTTCACAACCTCGGGCGGAGCCAGCATTACGCGATTGGGCTGGCGCAAAGTGACAGCGCCGCTCTCCGATCCACAGATCATTGAGTTCCACTACGAGCATCATCCAGGCGAGAAAAAGCAAATCGTCATTCACCAGCGTAGCCACCAGGATCGTGCCGACAAGAATCAGAATACGATTGACATGAAGGCCAATGGCATCGGCACGCCACCTGGACTTTGGGTCGATTGGGCCGAACTCATTGGGCCCGAACCCGACGAACGGCGCGAGAAGATTCGAAGTCAAGTTTTATTCGAAAAGCCGCCTCAGTGGAGCGATCAGCAATATGCTTTCAGGGTCATTGAGAGTTTCGCGATCCAGGCCTTTCGTGGTGCGGAACCAAATCCCGAATACCTAGAGAAGCTAACGGCGCGCTTCACAGCGAATCGTGAGAAAGGGCAGGCACTAAACGAGGCCTTACTCGATCCGCTTTCAATCATCCTGAGTTCGCCAAGTTTTCTGTACATGATTGAAACGACCGGGAATGAAAAATCGGAGTCGCTTACCGGCGCAGAACTTGCTGTTCGCCTGTCCTACTTTCTATGGAGCAGCCCGCCTGATGAAGAACTGATGCGACTTGGAAAGAGCGGCCGTCTCCTGCAAAAAGAAGTCCTGAAGGCGCAAACCGAACGTCTGCTCGCAGACTCGCGCTCGGAAGAATTTATTCACGGATTTGTGCATCAGTGGTTGCACATGGATCGTCTGGGCATGTTCCAATTCGATGGTGTTCAGTTTCCGACTTTTGATAACGCGGCCAGGGAATTAGCTGGCAAGGAAATCTACGAGACTTTCAATTTCGTACTCAAAGAAGGCCTGCCGTTAGACCGGTTGCTCAAGTCAGATTTCGTTGTCATTAATGATCTTCTTGCTGGCTATTATGGGATTCCAGGGGTCGAAGGTCATGAGTTTCGCGGAGTTACCGTACCGGCTGGCTCGCCACGCGGGGGATTGCTTGGCACTGCTGCAATTCACGCAATGGGTTCAGACGGCCAGCGTTCGTCGCCGGTTGAACGCGGCGCTTGGGTGCTGAGAAAACTGCTTAATGATCCTCCACCTCCAGCTCCGCCCAACGTACCGATGCTCAGTCGTCTTCAAGGCGACAACTACTCTGCCCGCGAACTTGCCGACGCACATCAAGAGCAGCCGCAGTGTGCGAACTGCCACCAGAATATCGATCCGATTGGCATGGGGTTGGAGAACTTTACCGCTGTCGGTTTATGGCGACAGAGTGAAGTTTTGGATAAGAGAGGCCGCAATGGAATGCGAGTCAAGTTGGCCGAATTTGAAATCACCCCCTATGGCCGACTGCCTGATGGTAGCGCTTTCGAAGACTTCTATGAACTGCGTGATGCAATTGCAAAGCACGACGAAGATTTCAAACGCGGTTTTACTGAAGCCCTCGTCAGCTACGGGCTTGGTCGTCCCTTTGGATTTACCGATCAAGACTTGGCCAATCAGATACTTGAGCGGGGCAAGCAACAAGGCAATCAGGTAAGTGCCTTTATTAGTGCTCTGGTGCAATCCAAAGAATTTCGAACCAAATAGAAAGAGTGACAGAGAGAACGGAGTAGAGAGATGGAGGAATCCAAACGCTCGGAAAGTGACGTTCCTCGCAAGAAAAGCGTTCGTAGGCACACGGATCTTTCGGTCTATGAAAAAGCGTTTTGTGCAGCAATGCAGTTGTTTAGGTTGAGTAAGTCTTTTCCTATTGAAGAACGTTTTTCTCTGACCGACCAGTGTCGCCGATCGTCGAGGTCAGTTTGTGCAAATATTGCTGAGGCTTGGAGGAAACGGCGTTATCCAGCTGCGTTTGTAGCTAAATTGTTCGACTCAGAAGCAGAAGCTGCCGAAACTCAGACATGGTTGCAATTTGCCGTCGAGTGCGAGTACGTAAGTCCGGAAAATGTCAGAAGCCTTTATGCGGAGTATGACCAAGTAATTGGGATGCTGGTTACGATGATTAAGAAGTCAGAGGACTGGACGCTTTAGTATGAACGAACAAAAAAAATTGCTGGAGCGATCGGCCTGTCGCCCTTTCTCTCCTTCCCCCCTTCACTCTCTCCGAAGATCTTTTCTTCGAAGTAGTTCAGCTCTAATTGCTCTGCCGCTAATGGAATCGCTGGGGATGTCTCGGGTTGCAGAAGCAGCCGTGACGAACTTGGCGCCTCCCAAGCGCATGGTTTTCCTGGGCATGGGGTTTGGAGTGACGGCAGATCGTTGGTATCCCGACCGCGATAAAACTGGAAAAGATTTCGAATTGCCGGATTTATTAAAACCGCTGCAACGGCATAAGGAAGACGTTTCGGTAATCCAGAATTTGCTGCATCAATATTCGGCTGACGGGCACGCAGGCAGCACGTTCTGGCTAACGGGAGCCAATCGCTACGCAATACCAGGGCAGAGCTTTCACAACACCGTTTCCGTAGACCAAGTTGCAGCAGAGCAACTAGGACGCGAAACTCGTTTTACTTCAATCCAGCTCGCGGCTGGCGGGCACACTTATTCAGGTGGCGATGGCCACGGCCCCGGCAGCTCGCTTGCATGGAATCGATTTGGCAAGCCGATTGCAGCGCTGAACACACCTGTAGCAGCCTTCCATCGTTTATTCTCTAACGACACGACGCCGCTTGCCGAACGAAAGCTACGTCTTAAAGAGCAGCGCAGTGTTTTGGATACGATCCTTACGGACGCCAAATCGACAAGTAAAAAGCTGAACGTGAATGACAATCGGAAGCTTGATGAATATTTTCAATCTATCCGCGAAATCGAAGTGCGTTTGGGCAAAGAAGAAAAATGGATTTCAGTAGATAAGAAGCAACCGCAGAAATCTGTCAAGGAACCTAGCGAGTCCTTGGAAGGCTACGAAGAAATACGAATGATGTACGATCTGATGGTCGCAGCTATGCAAGTCGATGCGACGCGGGTTTTCACGTATCGTATGCCCGCCCAGTCCTTGATTGAAAGCTTGGGGGCCACCATGTCTGCGCATACTATGAGCCACTATTCTGAAGGTGAACGCAGAACGGTTTCACAATCACGAGACACGGCACATGCCAAGCTCTTGGCGGAGTTTATCGACAAGTTGAAGGCCTCCAAAGAGCCGGATGGCTCAAGCCTTTTCGATCACTGCTCAATAGCGTTTGGTTCGAACCTGAGCTCCGTCCACTCATTGAACAATTGCCCGACCTTGATCGCAGGTGGGGGAGCAGGATTTACTCAAGGGCAACACTTGGTGATGGATAACCCGAAAACGCCACTGTGCAATCTTTGGCTCAGCATCCTACAGGGCTCCGGGATTGACGTAAATTCCTTTGGCGATTCGACCGAAGTTATCCAGGAATTGTTTGCCTAGGTGGCGAAGCCCATTTATTTCGTGATCGCTCGCTGGGAGCCGCAGAGAAACCCTACGTTTTAGCTTGAATTGACTGACGTTTTTGCCTCGGTTGGTTGCGTTACGTCTGCTGGCCACGCACAATGTGCGGAACACATTTCCCTCCAGCTAACGAGTACGAAAATGAATCGCTTGCTAACTCTCTCCCTGCTGTTATTTATCGCAATTTCAACGGCTGCGAATGCTCAGAAACCAGTCGTCATTGATCCTGCCAAGGCGGGAATCGATTTCAAAATTCAAGGTGAATACTCGGGGGACCTTGGCGAAGGGGAAGACAAAGAGAAGTTTGGAATCCAAATCCTCGCACAAGGCAAAGGGAAGTTCAAAGTCGTCGGCTATCACGGCGGTTTGCCGGGCGATGGTTGGAACGGTGAAGACCCTGTTCGTGTGGAAGGTGAGTTCACGCTCAAGGACGATGGAACTGTCCTGCTGAAAGACCATCACGGCACCGGGACGATTCAGGATGAGACTTTGATCGTCGATCTTGAAGAAGACGGAAAGATTGACGGCAAGTTGAAGAGAGTTGTCCGCAAGAGTCCCACCCTCGGGCAGGAGCCGCCGAAAGGTGCAGTCGTTCTGTACAGTGGGGCGGACGACGTGGGCAACTGGAAAGGTGGCAAGGCGGACGACGAAGGCAACTTGATGCAAGGCGTGACAAGCAAGCAGACTTTTGGCAGTCATCAGCTGCACGTCGAATTTCGCCTGCCCTTTATGCCGGAAGCAAGAGGCCAAGGTAGGGGCAACAGTGGTTGCTACGTGCAAGGACGATACGAAGTCCAAATGCTCGATTCCTTTGGGTTGGAAGGAAAGATGAACGAGTGTGGAGGAATCTACTCGGTCAGCGGAGTTGAAACCAACATGTGCTTTCCACCACTTTCTTGGCAAACCTACGATATCGACTATACCGCGGCCAAGTACGAAGGAGACAAGCTGGTTGCCAATCCA
>JBCCEO010000258.1:0-9909 GCA_039030255.1 Planctomycetota bacterium
AACACGCGACTCTAGCAGAGCAACTTTCCAGCACAAGTATGAGCTCTGCACAATTCGCAGCAAGACAAACTGAAATCCAGGATAAGACCAGCGCATTGCGAAGCTCGTCGGCTGACGAGAACCAGCTCTCGACTAAGCAGTTAGGAGTGGAACGGGCTATCGATCGCGCTCTAGGAGAACAATCTCAAGCAGAGCAAGCAATGAAACAAGGAGCGGCAGACGAAGCATCCGACCATGCGAACGAAGCAGCTCAGTCGCTACAGGAAGCGGCAAAGGCTGCTTTGGATCGAGCGGCTGATTTCGAAAACCAATCTACTCAGCTGCAAATATCTGAATTAACCGAGAGACTTGCTGACTTACTTGAACGGCAGCAAGTACTGGTAGACGGATTCTCAAATCCAAGCTTCGCCGTTCCAAGCGATGGTTCCGAGCGTGAACTAGGATCAATGGCCGCTGAACAAGAAGCCATCCGACAGCGACTTGGCACAATCCGCTCTTCCCTTGATAACATGCCTGGTGCCAATTGGGTATTATCACGCACTGATTCCGATATGTTGCGTACGGTCGCAGCAGCACAACGCAAACGCATTCAGCCGCAAGCAGTGGAGTCTGCGGGCGCGGCGCTTTCGAAGCTGCAACTACTTTCCGATACACTGCAGGAGACTCAAGAAAAGCCAGCGTCCGCCGATGAGACTAGCAAAGATCAAGACAGTTCGCAGGAAGGCAAAGATCAACCCGAAACCCCATCATTGCTGACTTTCAAACTTTTTCGCGAATTGCAAAAGCAGATCAATGTTCGCACGCTGCAAGTCGACAAAATGCAGATTGAAGAAACTCAGCGAGCACAGCTCATGCGAGAGCTCGCCGCTGAGCAGGAAGCACTGGCAAAGGAAATTGCTCGGCTCCTGCAACAACTTAGAGATTCCGCGCCTGAGGGACGGGAGGTGAACCCATGAGAACGGCAATCACTACGCAATACGCTTTTGCTTGCTGGCTAGTCATCGCAATGGGAACGTTGCTCGGCCAAGAAACGCAGCAACCCAAGCAAGAATCCGGTGAAAGCACGGAGGACAAGACGGGGGCTCTGACCGACGGACTACTTGATCTCCTAAAAGAACCCGACTCTGAAGAGAAAGAAACGCCAAATCGGAACCAGAAATCAAATCCTCTCATCGGCCAGGACGACGCCGACTCACAAGCACCTGCAAAAGGGCCGCTGGACGCGATTCACCAAAGCATGGTGATCGCAGCAGATTTTTTGAATCGTGGTTCGAGCGGAACCGAAACACAAGCACTCCAGTCAGATATTGTTGATCGAATGGATGACATTATCCAACAAATGGAGAAGATGCAGCAGGAATCCCGCAATACAAATAGTACCAAGAATTCAGAACCGAAAGGTAGCAACGCCCCAGAGCGACAACCAACTGCAAACCAAGAACCTCTACCAAAGGAGCGACAAGTCGGATCAACACAAACCGCTCCGAATGAATCATCTTCAGCGGGAACTCCCGAGCAATCTAGTTTGCAACAGGCCTTTAGAAACAATCGTGATCTTCAAGAACAAGTCTGGGGGCAACTACCCGAACGTATTCGCAAGCAAATGCGGTCCAAGATGGTCGAACAGTTTTTGCCGAGCTATCGTGAGCAGATTCAGGATTACTTTGAATCCCTGCTTCGGGAGAACAAGTAGTGCAAAATGTAGATGCAAAACTGTATCGGCGCGGTCTTCTCTCCGGTAGCTTGGCGACGGGACTTTGGCTCACAAACCCGTGGCTACCAACGGGAATCGGCAGTGAGTTCGAAGCGCGCCGCGATCTTGATAGTCTCTATGATCGCGAAGTGGACCAAGCGATTCGCGATGGCTTGACTTTTTTGATGCAGCGGCAGAAACCCGATGGAACGTTTGAGTCACGGGAGCACGGACGATGGGTCGGTGTCGTTTCCTTGGCTGGCTTGGCTTTTCTCAGTCGTGGAGTTCGATGCGGAATTTGTGAGCCTGGCAAGACGCTTCTTCGAGCTGGAAAGTATGTGCTCTCTCAGGTACAGTCCAGTGGTTTCATCTCTGCTCAAGGTCAAACCAGCCACGGACCCATGTACGACCACGGATTCGGAACTCTGTTCCTTTCGGAACTTTTTGGAATGGCACCTCAGCTAGAGATTCGGCCAAAACTGGAGAAAGCAATTCGGCTGATCACGCGTACTCAGAACGACAACGGTGGATGGCGCTACAATCCAGCACCGCCCGACGAAGCCGACTTATCAGTTACCGTGTGTCAAATGATGGCGCTCCGTGCCGCTCGCAACGCGGGCTTTGGTGTCGCGAAGGAAATCATAGATCGCGCGGTCGACTATGTTCGTCGCAGCCAGAATCCAGATGGCGGCTACATGTATCAGCTGCAAGGCGGGCCAAGTCGATTTCCGATCACGGCGGCAGCCGTTGTTGCACTTTACAATGCTGGCATTTACGAGGGCGTCGAAATCGATGCAGCCGTGCGCTACCTCGAAAAAAACGCAGCAGCGAACACACGCGTGGAGCGCAACAACTTCTACTTCTACGCCCATTACTACTCGACTCAAGCTTTTTGGCATCGAGGCGGCAAGGCTTGGGAGCAATGGTATTTGTCGTTGAAGAAAGCTTTGTTGAATTCACGCAAACAACAAGGAAGCTGGTTTGACTTCAACAGTGTAGAATATGGGACTGCAATGGCTTGCTTGATCCTGAACATGCCGCGGACGGTGCTCCCCATCTTCCAGCGCTAGATGTGTACTGCGGAAACGTGCTGGAGTAGCCTGCTGACCCAATCCAATGAGGAATCGCATAATGGTCCTGAACACTGCACCGCAATACGTGAAGACGAAGCAACTGTCGGTACTCCTTGTGATAACTGCCTCTCTAGTGGCTTGCGCAGAGAACTGCTGGGCACAAATTGGCACCCAAAAGTTTGACTTGGTCGCATCATCATTGGGACTGAAATCAGAAGCAACGATAAGCTCTACCCAACTTCAGATTCGCGGTCCTAACGGATCGATCACCAATTATATTCGCGACAAGCAACATGATACTGCCGACGGGAAATGGATCGCGTTTAGCAGTCGCAGCGCGGGTCAAATTGTACGCTGGCCTTTGAGCAATACTGGGAATCTGCAACTTGGACAACCCAGTGGACTGACAATTGCCTATCAGCCCAGTAGCATGCAAATCCAAACAAAAGCAGGCTCCAAGAACATGGGAGTCGGAACCGGCAATTCCGGCGGGTTGTTCTCCCCGCCCTCATCTACCGGTCCATTAGTACGCTCGGGATCCAGCCTACCAGGACCGCGGACCGGGGGACTATTGAAGAATCTCGTCGTCAGCAAACTTTTTGATTCTGTACTTCAGGCGAGCACTCAAGGCATGCCCGTTGGGCAGTTGCTCAGAATCGCCAACCTGGACCCTCAAGGCAATCCCTGGTTGCTTGCCCAGGGCACCGGAAGAACCTTGGTAGCGACCCAGAGCTCCAGTAGCGGCCTCGATTGGTATGTGACACCCGTCGGCAATGGACTAGTGCGAGTTCAGACCTATCAAGCCGGAAACATATTCGCGATCGGTACGAATAACCTGCGCGCCTTGTCGCTAGCTGCCGCTTCTCAAGATCCAAATCAGCTTTGGCGTTTGGGCTATGGCCGTGGCAACAATCAGTTTTACTTGGAGAGCGTGGCCTTTCCAGGTTCTTGTTTGGCTCGAACCGGAGTTGGTGGACTGGCCATCCAGCCAATCAACTATTCGCCAATCCAAATGTGGAGTCCTTATGAGGCGCCGCCAGTTGCCACCTTCCAGCCCTTTTGGCGCACGGTCAGTACACAACTCGTACCCAACAATCCCTTGCCACCTGCGCAAGTCGAGTTGGTGAACTCCCACCGATACGCGCTTGTGGTGGCTGTAGGTGACGTTCGCAAGGGAGCCGCATTCGACCAGATTAAGATTCAACCCGGTCAATCCGTTACGGTTGAGCTGGAGCGAGACTCGGGTGCAACTATTGTTGAGACGGTCGAATATCGTACCCTAGGTGGCTGGCAGCAAGAAAAATACGTCACGGCCGTGCCTTCGGCCGCCTATTACGATTTGAGTGTTTACGAAGAGCATTTGCAATCCATTTCGATCGATGCTACTGGTGCAAAACCAGCGGTTGACGGAACCAATTACGTTCCGAAGAGCGTGGGCTGGCTACCGCTTCCGCCAGGCGACGCCATTCCAGCCAGTGCATCCATTGATCTTTATTCAAAAGCGAAAGCTGCAAAAAACCCGGGCGCCGTTCGCAGGCTCGACGCAGAACAATTCAACGCCAAGCCAACGGAGAGACCCTTAGATAAGCTCCTGAGAGATTTTCAAAAACCAGTCCCTCCCCGACGCGGCTTCTAGGGCTGCTAATGCCCCGCGCTCCAATCTAGTTTCGTAAGGAATAGCTAAGATCAATAGGAAGAACCTGCGGTCGCGAAGCGTATTTTCATGTATCGCCTTAGCAGCAATTTTCTTGGCCGCTCCCACAGCATTTTCACAATCACTACATACGCCAAGTGGTACCGAACTCGACGCACCTTCCATCGAGCGTTCAGAAAAAGGTTGGTCGAAACTGGCGGCCGACGGTAAGACAAACCCGACGGAAATCATACGCTGGGGAAGTTACCAAGGAGTCCTGAACCAGTCTGCAGCTTGGCTTTCAGATGGGAGTTGGCTGTGCGGTGACCTAAAACTGCTCGACGACAAATTGGTCGTCAACAACGCTTGGTTCTTGGACGTGCAGATCCCTCTAACATCCCTTCGTGGATTGGTGATTCAGCCCAAATCTTCGCAGCGTGCTTGGCTCAAGCTGCAATTCTGGATGGAGTCGGCAACTGGTTCCGATGATTTGGTCCGCCACAAAGACGGCAAAACCCATGCTGGTTTGATCGAATTGATGAACCAAGAAGATCCCAGTGCCGTGCTGGTTGAACTAGCGAAGGGCGGTACGAAGACAACTTGGAGTTCAGAAGATGTCCACGCCATTGTGTTTAGTCCAGCCCTGACAGGGAGTGTTCCCCGCGATCGCCAAGGAACAACGCTAGCCTTCAGCGATGGTTCTCTGCTTCATGCAAAACGATTGGAAGTAGTCCAAGGCCGCCTTAGCGTTACGACGGATGCAGGACTGTTGCTTACTTCCATCGACTCAGCTCAGCGAATTTCAAAAGAACTGCAGTTCGTCCACCGAAATTCGGACGTGAAGTACTTGAGTGACATGCCCATTGCACAATACAAATATTTGCCCGGCAGTAGCAGCCTGCGTTGGGAACTCGGGGTCGACGAAGACTGCCTTGGCCGTCCTTTGCTTGTCGACGGAGGAGTTGTTCCCAAAGGACTGGCTATGCATGCTTCTAGCCAAGTCGCATTTCGTTGGAACGGAGCGCCAGCGGTTTTTCGTTCCGAGCTTCGATTTGCAAAACCCCCAAATGGAGGAAGTTCGCAACTCGGCAACGCTCGGTGTCAATTATTGGTGGCGCGTAATGGGAAGCTGGAATCTGCGGTAGAAGTCATCTTGGATCGAAATCACAAGGCAGCAGCCGCTGTCGAAATCGACGTGCAAGATGCCCAGTTGATTGTCCTGGTCACCGAAGAACACCAGAAAGGGCAATTCGGTGATCACGTGCTATGGCTGGACGCTCGTTTAGATGAAAAGGATACGCGACAAGAAAATCTACCAAAGAAAAAATGACGTATCCATACACCGGCGTCTGCATGACGCCGGTTGAGTCAATGGCTTGATTTGAGCCGAATCGCTAGATTAGCTGCAATGCTTGGCGACTTGCTCTTTCATGAACGCCAAGCCTTGTTCGGCCAAACCCAATTCTGTGTCGTACATGCGACGCCAAATGCGCGTTGCAGCGGCTAGCTCTGGCAGCGCCAAGCCAAAGGCTTCAATGACCATCCATCCGTCGTAGCCAATCTTTCCGATGCCCGAGAAATTCTTTTCCCAGTTCACGTTGCCCGCGCCTGGCGTGCTACGATCATTTTCACTGATATGAATGTGAATGAGTTTGTCTTTGATTTCATCCAGAGTACCAACGATATCCTTTTCCTCAATATTACTATGGAAAGTGTCGTACATGATGCTGCAAGCCGGATGATCGACTTCACGAGCAAACTTGGCCGCATCCGCGTGTGCGTTGAGGAAATAACACTCGAAGCGGTTGAGGGCTTCGACACCCAAGTTGACTCCGACCGAACCCGCGTGCTCGGCGACAGCTTTCATGCTTTCAACGCCCCAAGCCCATTCATCGGCCGTTGGTCCAGCACCAGAAAAATGGCCAAGTGCCGAGTGGTAGGGTCCACATAGCGTTTGGGCACCAACTGCGGAGCAACAATCGAGTGTTTTCTTCGTAAGCTCAATACCTTTTGCCCGAACGGCTGCATCTTCGCTGATCGGATTGTCTTCCAGGTTTCGTACCGTCACAGCCGTGCACTCTAAACCCAAATCCTTCAGCTGTTGACCGAGTTTGCCATAGTCCAAATCGAGGTTGAACATGGGAAGTTCCACGCCGTCGTAGCCGAACTCCTTTAGCTTTTCGATAGTGGGCAGCATCTCGTCGGTAACTTCGCCGCCCCAAAGCAATAGGTTCATGCCGTATTTCATTTGTTTCTCCAAGGGGATCGCGTGGATCGAAAATGTATTTTGCTGTAGTCACTCGCATCGGCGAGTGGGGAAGGTTCTTCAGTGCATTCGGGCTTGAGCAGCCTTTGGTCATTGGAAGGCAATGTAGTCTAGACATTTTTTGCCCAAACTGAAACGGGCCAAGAGATCAGACCAAGCTCCCGCACACAAAAGAAAAAGCTCTCAACGACAGCGCTGAGAGCTTTTGAAGAAGAAACTTGAGTCCGCTAAGCCTAGGGTTTGGGCTCATAACCTGGGACTGTCTTGAGCGTTGCTTTCACGATCGTGTTGTCGTAGCTGAGGATGCGTTGCTCGCCGACAAAGTAGGTATTGAAGTCGTCCACGACCAAGTTGTGCGTCACGACTGGCGCAGCTTTGGTCACAACCTTGATTTCGCAAGTCCCAGTTGCGGTGTGGAGCAATTGGCCAGCTTTGAGTTCATCCGTTTTGACCCAGCCTTGCCCGCTGATCCACCAAAGGTGTCCTCCGGTCGCGCGAATCTCTTCACCATCAACCGCAATGATGAACGTTTCCTCTGGCGGCCGAATGGTGGTTAGCAAAACTGGCTTGAGCGCAAGCTCGCCTGTTTCCACATCCTTCGAAGCCACAAGATCTCCTACTTGGATTTCCTCAACCGCTTTAAGTCCACTTTCGGTTTGGATTGGAGTCCCGGCAATAAGGCAGGACCATTGACGGTACGCACCAAAAACGGTGAGCTCTTGACGTTTCCAAGTATCGCTTGAATAGTTCCTGCTATTTAGCGCCAGGTTAGAGCGGGATCCAGAACGCGAAAAATGAATGGGTTTCGAAGACTCTTCTCTGCGATAACTCTCGTTCCACCAATCCCACCACACCAACGGTTCATTGGCATGATCTTCCAAAGTGATTCGACGAAGAACATCGCAAATCTTCTGGTTGTGTGATGCAACTGCTTG
This sequence comes from Planctomycetota bacterium, assembly GCA_039030255.1. GTDB lineage: Bacteria > Planctomycetota > Planctomycetia > Pirellulales > Pirellulaceae > Aureliella. The sequence continues at coordinate 7,601 of JBCCEO010000258.1, forward strand.
ATTGTGGGACTCGGCCCATCGCGATTGTTGGTCCGCGTTCTGCTTTAGCTTGTACGCGGCAGCAGTTGCCACATCTTGCGGAACGTATACCGCACCGATATGAGCCTCCTCCTTACTCGAGCTCTTGCCATAAAAATCTTCAACTGGAGTTAGCTCATGCCCTCTTCGTATCGAAAAATACTTAGAGTCTTTGAAATTTAGTACAGAAGCATTTTCCAGAGTGGCTGAGGAGCGAAATATGGAGATGATATTGACCAGCTTGTCGACTCGACGCACAGTTTTCTTGTCACGCAATTCTTGACCGATAAGACTACTTAACGCGAGACGACCATCCGGTCGAACTGTCAATTGTGTGCGAACTTGCTTCTCAGTCACAAGCCCCTTTAAGAGTTCTGGTACTACCATTTGCTCTGGGAACCTCTTTAGCGCGGCTATTGCTCTGTCGCGCGCCTCAGAGATCGGTCGCTGAATTGCAATTCGCATAAGAGCCGTGCAGGCTGGATAAGAATTGAACTTAGCAATCTTCTTGACGCAAATATTGGCTATTTCGTCATCTAGATCACTGGCAAACAATTCAAGCGCGGGGATTGCACTCTTGTCCTGAATGTCTTCAAGTTTCTTGAGGCCGCGCAGATTGACTTTGGCATTCTTGGATTGAATATCGCTTGCTATTCGCTTGAGCTTTGGTACCCACTGCTCAAGGTCCGCCAAGATCTGCTTTGATTCTTTTTGAATATCAAGAGCCGCCTGACGTTCCAGCCACTGATCGCCAATCCTGACGTGATCAAGAAACTTTCGTGCCTCCAATTGATTTGGATTAGCTGCTAGAACGCTAGAGTAATGTGCTGTGGCACGCTGCGGCAATTCATTTTTTGCACACCACCGAGCAAGAAAGAGTTGCCCTCCCGGCTTATCTCGAAGTTCTACCCGCTTCTGGTAATAGTTCGCGAATTTTGCTTCCGTCTTAAGCTCTTCGATCGGCTGCCAGTCTTGTGATCCGCGAACCATTCCAGCTTGCCAAGCACTGGGAGGATCTTTAATTGGCACTTGTCCAGCGTTTGTAATCGTGGAACGTCGATTCACGGATTTGCCAGCTGACTCAGCCTCTAAAACTTTGACAGTTCGGCTCAACTCATTCGGTTCGGCAGATCGAATGCTTGCTATAGGGCTTGAACAGAAAAGAGAAACAAACGTCAGACTAAACCACCAATGGGAACGTCTCATAGCGTTCTCCCAGCTAAAAAGAAGAGATGTGGGTTTTCGACACTGGTTTGAGCTCAGCAAATACCGAGAATCAGAATTGATTCATTGAGAAGAGAAGGCACTTAGGAAAGCTCGTGCAATTCATTGATCGCAATTTGTACGCAATTAGATCGAATAATTTGTGCGAAATCAATCGAAATCCGGCAATTTGCCGACCTTGGTCTCCAGCGCACCACATTGCAGCCCCGCCGCAGCGGGGTGGATATAGATTAAAGCGAGACGTTAAGATGAAGCAGTTGAATAGCCTCGCTCCCAATCCGTAGTTCCTTTTCTCAGTTTTTGGGCGGTTATGAACCCTCTTCGAATCTATATCTTTGGCCTTCCAAACTACCTTGCCGCCCTAGCCCTTCTTTTCGGCTCAGCACAGCTGCTTGCGCAGGAATCGAAATTTGGCGCCTATGCTGCTTTCGCACGTAACTACGAGCAACTCGGCGACGACCTTAGGGTTCAATCCGACCAAATGGCAACGCTGATCGAGCAGCGCAACGAATTGCTAAAGGGAATTCAAGAATCCAATTTGCACGCGGCACAGCTGCAGAAAAGCAAGCAATGGCAAAGTTTTCGGCTGTTCGAAGCCTACCTAACGGCAGCTTCTATGGAAGCTACCTTCCAGTACAGCCATGAAACTGTCTATGCCGAGAACATGGATGAGGAGCTGAACGCTGCCGTTGCATCTGGGGTCATCAATTTCGGATTGGCAGGAGAAAATGATGAAGCTGCAATTCGGCAAAGATTTGAACAAAACCATCGAAACGTTTTGCGGAGAGATCCAGCATCGGAGCTGATGGCCCAAAATGCCGTTCGTCTCAAAACTCAAATTGATGCACTCAACCACCAACTCAAGACTACCAACGCTGCGGGGCAACTCGTTCTTCAGCGCCGCTTCGAAAATGTTCTGGAGCTAAATACCTTATTGCCGAAGTTCAAAAGTCCTCTCTTATCCAGGTATATCAGGACCGGGGGGCGTCCGCCACTTGGAAATATTCGTGTTTCAGACACCATGGGCCATGCATGCGATGCATGATGTCATTGTAAAAGCAGTGTCA
>JBCCEO010000259.1:0-9905 GCA_039030255.1 Planctomycetota bacterium
GCGAGGCCGTCTGTCCCGAGAGCATTGTCGGTTGCGGCGAGGATACGGGCGAAGTCGGCCATGCGAGGCCTGCGCGCCAGGTCGACGAGTCGATGCGGCTGAAGAAGGGGTTTTTGTTGTCGATCTGGCGAAGCTACAAACTAGAAAGATTCACTCTGGACGCGGCGAGTTCGGGCAAGTTGTCTTTAGCAAAGACGGAAAGCAACTGGCCTTCCTGTCCAACGTAGATGACTACAGCGCAGAAAAACCAAAGTGGTCGCTCTATCACTGGAAGCAAGGCGGCAAGGGCGCCAAGAAAGTCGTCGACCACGAAACCAAGGGAATTCCAGCTGGTTGGATTATCGCCTCGTCGACGCCCAACTTCTTTGAAAACGGAAAGCGGTTGGTTCTCAACTTACGACCAGAGCCTGAAGAAAAAGAAGAGAAGAAGGACGAAGACGAAAACGCAGTCCTCGACATTTGGCACTGGCAAGATCCCTTCCTGCAGCCTCAGCAAAAATTGCGAGCAGCGGCCGAACGCAGTCGAACTTATGAAACTATCTTGGATCTTGGCAGTCGCAGGCTGATCCCTGTTGAGACAGAAGAGATTCCAGATGGGCAGATTAATACGCGCTCCGATGCAATGCATGTGCTGGTGACTTCGTCGAAGAAGTACGACAAGATGCTTTCTTGGGACATTCAGGGCTTCAGCGACTGGTATTTGGTCGATTTGAAAACCGGAAAACGAAGTCTTGTTGCTGAAAAGCGGCGTGGCAGTCCAAGTCTCTCTCCAGAAGGCAAGTTCATTTACTGGTGGGACGGCGAGCAAAAGACTTGGCATTGCATGACGGCTAAGGACACCGAAAACTCGGTCGACTTGGGCAAAGCCATGGGTGTGCCAGTTTTCAATGAGTTGCATGATCAGCCGTCGCTCCCTAGGCCTTATGGAATGGCAGGATGGACAGCCGACGATTCTTCCGTGCTGATCTACGATCGTTGGGATATCTGGCAAGTAGACCCGACAGGCGAAAAGAAGGCTGTTTGCCTGACCAACAAAGCCGGTCGCCAAACACAAACCGTTTATCGTTATCAACGCCTTGATTCCGAGCAGCGCTTCCTCGACTTGGGTGAAGCATTGTTGCTTTCGACTACTGATCACCGCACGAAAGCGTCCGGCTTTAGTCGACTGGAAATTGCCGCAGAAGAGGGCAAGGAAAACACGCTTGTGTCCCTGATTCAGCTGGATGAATCGCTAGGGCAGCTTCGCAAAGCCAAAAAGTCGGACGCAGTCGTGTTCTCTCGGTCGACGTTCGAGCGATTCCCAGATCTTTGGGCGAGCACTTTAGAATTCAAAACCACGCGTCGCATGACGAAGGCCAATCCGCAGCAAGATGATTTCTACTGGGGCAGCGCCGAACTGGTTCATTGGAAGGCCAAGGACGGGCAGCCTCTTGATGGGATCCTCTACAAGCCCGAAGGATTTTCGCCCGACAAGAAGTATCCGCTCATGGTTTATTTCTACGAGCGTTACTCGGATCGCCTGCACAGCTATTATGCTCCAGCAGCAGGCCGTTCGATCATCAACTTTAGTTTCTACGCCAGTCGCGGCTACGTGATTTTCGTACCTGACATTCCTTATAAAGTTGGCGAGCCTGGACCGAGTGCGGCCAATGCGATTCTGCCTGGAGTCGAAAGCATCGTCAGTGAAGGCTACATCGACGAGAAGCGTATTGGCATGCAAGGACACAGCTGGGGCGGATATCAAACGGCCTATCTGGTTACCGTCACCGATATGTTTGCTTGTGCCGAGTCTGGTGCACCGGTTAGCAATATGACGAGTGCTTATGGCGGAATTCGTTGGGGCTCTGGTATGAGCCGGATGTTCCAATACGAAAAGACGCAAAGTCGAATTGGTGGAACGCTCTGGGAAGCTCGCGACAAGTATCTCTTGAACTCGCCGCTATTCGCTGCGGACAAGGTCAATACGCCGCTTTTGATTTTGCACAATGATGAAGACACGGCCGTGCCCTGGTACCAAGGCATCGAACTATTCGTTGCCTTGCGTCGACTCGAAAAGCCAGCTTGGATGCTCAACTATAACGGCGATCCGCACTGGGTGATGTCCGACGCCAACCGCATGGACTTTGCAACTCGCATGCAACAGTTCTTCGACCATTATCTCAAGGGCGATCCGATGCCCGTCTGGATGGCCGACGGTATTCCGGCTGTGGATAAAGGCAAAGAGTTCGGCTTCGAGTACGTGCGACCGAAGAAGGAAGCTGCCCAGGAAGAAGCAGCCGATGGGGAAGATGCAGCCGAGGAAGAGATTTCGCCATCCGATCGGAAGTAAGATTGGCTACTTTTTCGTAGTGGAAGTCGTCAAGACTTTCGGCGCTGGAGTGCAGGCTTCAGCCGCTTCATTCCTGCGCAGTCGACATGCCTAGTCGCTCAGGCGTCGGGGCTCACTGGCCCTTGAGTGCAATCTGGCCCGTGACGTTGCTTCGGTTCTGCGCTTGTTATCGGCCTACTTTTAAATCTGGCAGTTGTCGCAGGCATAGATAGTGCGATTGGCGAGCTCCCAGCAGTAGATGTCTGCTTGGCAACGCGGACAAGTTGGCTTCTTGTAAACATAAAGGCGCTCGGCCGATTTCAGTCGACTGGATGCTTTGTCGTTTTCTAGCACGGTGATGATTCGGTTGTATCGAACACCGATCTGCAACAGTTTACAACTCAGCTCCCAAATCTGGTCAAACTCCTCCCGCGTAACATCCTTGCCGGTCCGATCGGGATGAATCTCGAGCATATGCAGGATTTCTGCGCGGTAGATGTTGCCAAGCCCTGCGATCACGGATTGGTTCAGCAGCAAAGCTCCAATCGCCGAGCGACTGCGAGCAATCTTCGTCCAAGCTTGCTCAGGATCAGCATCGCTTCGAAGAGGATCCGGACCGAGCCGATTTGTGACCTTTTCGAATCCGCACGAATCTAACAGTTCGCAAGTGTTCGGCCCGTTGAGATCGAAACTTCGCTCTTGGCCGATCATGCGGACTCTTACCGCGCCTCTTGGCTCAGGCGGAGCATTTCGATGTACGCGAAACTTGCCATAAAGTCCAAGATGGACGTGCATGTAGATGGGCTTGCGGGCACTGCCGAACACATAGAAGAGGTGTTTTCCGAACGCTTCCGCGTTTAACAGTCGTTTGCCGCTCAGCTTTTTAGCTTCGCCTCCAAAACGACCCTGCGGCGAAGTCACAATCAACTCTTGATTCGCGAACCACTTGTTATGGTCGCGCGCGATGCGATGCAGTGTATGGCCTTCCGGCATAATTTTTGGGCTTCTTTCAGGTCGGCTAATTGAAGGATCAATTCAGTATCGCGAAGCGACAAGCGCTGGAGTGCAGGCTTTAGCCGCTGCCTTTTCCAACGAACCCGCTGGAGTGCAGGCTTTAGCCGCCGCCCTTGCAGACTAACCCGCCGCGTTGGCTCTGGGCTATGATGTAGCTTCGCCTCCGATCACGGCGGAAGAAACAAACCAATCGAGTTAGACCAATGCCGAAACTGTCGTACTTTCCTCTTCTTATTCTCACAGCAATCGCATTCTGCTCGCCTCAAGCACTAGCGCAGGAGCGTCCAAATATCCTGTTCATTTTTGCAGACGATTGGGGGTGGGGCGATCTGAGCTGCCACGGTCATCCTTACGTCAAGACGCCGAATATCGATCGCATCGCGCGCGAAGGAACAGACTTCACGCGATTCACAGTGGCCAGTGGAGTTTGTTCGCCCAGTCGCACAGCGGTGATGACTGGCCATTTTCCAGCTCGTTACAACATTGATGGGCACTTTGCTTGGGTTCCCAGCAACGCCAAACGCAACATGCCAGACTGGCTCGATCCCCAAGCTCCCTTGTTGTCCAGGATGCTGAAGTCTGCTGGCTATCGAACGGCCCACTATGGCAAATGGCACTTGGCGAACGACATGATTCCGGATTCGCCAACACCGGCCGAATATGGCTACGACGACTATGGAGCTTTCAACTGCTCCGGAGAGCAGATGCCCTGGCACGAGGATGCGGAGCGCGCATCGGTTTTCATGCAAGAAAGCGTAGAACAAGGACAGCCATTCTTCATCAACGTTTGGATGCACGAACCCCACACGCCCTTCCACACGGTTCCCAAGTACGAGTGGCGTTTTCGTGAATTGCCACGAGACGATCAGATTTATGCTTCGGTTTTGTCTCATGCGGATGATCGAGTCGGTGAGTTGCTGGACACACTGGATCGATTGAAGATTTCCGAAAACACGCTGGTGATTTTCAGTTCCGACAATGGTCCCGCTCGGGCGGCCAAGCCAACGGAATTGGCCCTGCAATACGACACGGCGACCGGAGCTGGATGGGGCATTGCTGGTTCCAAGGGAATTACGGGTGGTCGCAAGGGCTACAAAGCCGCGCTCTTTGAGGGCGGCATTGGTGTTCCTTTCTTAGCCCGGTGGCCAGGAAAGATCGCCGCTGGTAGGAAAGACGAAGTCTCGCTTATCTCGGCTGTAGATCTACTGCCCACTTTTTGTGAATTGGCCGAAGTCAGCTTGCCCAAGGACTATCAGCCCGACGGCAGAAGTATCCGTAATGTTCTCTTTGGCGATACCCTGCCCTCGCGATCCAAGCCCTTGTTCTGGAAGATGAGTGCTGCTTGGCCCGCTCGGCCTGAAAAACCCAATCACTGGGTAGCCTGGGCAACCGTGCAAGATCACTGGAAGTTGGTCGCCAATCGCGATCTGTCACACATCGAGCTCTACGATATCTCGACAGATGTTGCTGAAGCCAATGATCTCAGTGCTGACAATCAGGATGTGGTTGCACGATTGAAACAGCAGCTACTCGATTGGCGCAACTCTCTTCCGTCAAAACCGACCGGAGAAGTGTTTTCCTCATTGCGCAAGGATGGGAAATAGTCCAGGACATCGGCCCAAGACTTGAACTCGGGCCCTATCTGCAGCTTGCAAATCGCTCCGTCGAGAGTGTCTTGTTACGCTAGCTTTGGCTAGCGACAAATCCAGAGATTTCAAGATATCTTTGCATCCAGTTTGATCCCAGTCGCGAATACTAGGCCGACTAAGCGACTCGATGACCATTCGCTGAACGCACCATAGCTGAAAATCCGTGAGGCTTCCCCCTTTGATTCATTGGTAGTGCGCGTAGATTCCGCTCTTCTCAGCATTGCGTCGAGTCCATCTGATTTCTCAACTTATGACCTCCGCTTCAAGGGACAATACTGTGCAATCATTCTCGACTCAGGTGCGATTCACCCATCGCGCCACAGCATGTTTTCTTTTTTCAGCCCTCATTGCTTTACCCGTTCTCCAAGCCAATGCGGCTGACCCTGCAGAGGCAAAAACTGTGGGACGCATTATCAGCCAACGAGAAGATCTTTCGTCCTTCTTGAAGGTGCTAGAGAAGTCGGAACTCGGTTCGACTCTCGCAGAAAAAACAGACGTCAACTACACCGTTTTCGTGCCTAGCAATGAAGCATTTGATTCATTGCCAGAGGGCGCGGTCAAGACTTTGTTGGATCCACGCAATGACGACCGCCTTGAAGAAGTCTTCTCATACCATGTCTTGGAACGAGCGGAACCACCTTTTGAGCTTGAGAAGTACCGTACGCTGCAAATGATCAATGGTCAGTGGCTTTCAATAGACTACCGGAACAAGCAAGTGGGAGACGCCAAGTTTACAGGCGAGTTGATTCCTTGTTCCAACGGGGTGATCTATGTGATCAATAAAGTGCTTACGCCAACTTCCGACGATCTTTTTCAAGTGCTGCAGAAGGACGGTAGGTTCACCATCTTCACTCGAGCCATCACTGCCAGTCGACAGGGCAAGCTCTTTCAGAATGTTCACGACGACTACACAGTGTTCGCTCCTACGGATGATGCCTTTAAGAATCTGCCGCAAGAGGTAGTTGAGTCCTTGTTTCGGCCTGAAAACGATGAGCGGCTAGAGGATATCATCAAGCACCATATCAGCGCCACCGTTTATGGAGCTGGAAAGTCGTACGGGGCAATTCGACTTGGTGTTGCCGATATAACACCAGTAAGTGCTTTTGGACAGCAGCTGAATTTTGCCGTCTCGGAAGGAACGGCGACCGTCGATGGAGTGAAGATCATCGAGACCGATATCCCTACGGCAAACGGTCTGATTCATGTTGTTGATTCGGTCATTCTGCCTGCCGAGCAAAGTACGCTGGAACTGATCGAGTCTGACCCACGACTAAGCCGGCTTGCCACACTCTTGAAAGCGAGTGGATTGAATTTGGCTCTGGCCGATTCTTCGAAATATACGATCTTCGCGCCAGTCGACGACGCCTGGGATGAAGACGAGTACAAGGAGCTGATTGGCGATCCGACCGGAGCGAATCGTGAGGCAATCTTTGCTATCCTTGCCCGCCACGTCATTACTGGTAAGCACGTGAGCGAGAATCCGATTCCGTACGAAAAGCTGCGTACTATCCATGGAGCTCCAATCTACCTCACGGTCGATGATCGCAAAACGAGCATTCAAGGCATTGAGATTGAAAAGGCCGATACGGAAGCCTTCAATGGCCTCGTCAATATTATTGGCAAGGTGATTCCTGATCCAATGGAATTGCCCGAGAACGATCTAACCAAGATTGATGGAATCAAGTTTGCTCAACAAGCCTTGAGGGATGGTTCCGACCTGTACAACCAAGGCCGATATGAGGAATCTTGGCGGCTCTATGCGCGTCGCGGCTATGAGCTGGCTGACAAGTATGGTCCGTATTTCAACGGCAGCAGCTTGATCTCCACGGTCAAACTATCCGGCGATCCGGTTCAAGAGTTTGCCGATAACGCCTGGGATTCTCGCAACGCATTCCGAACCGCACTGCGTGAGTTGGAAGGCAAGGATGACAATATCGATGATCTTTTGCAGCTTAGCGGAAACAGCAGCGCGACATTCGGGCGCTAGTGATCCAAATCGATGCGGTTCGAAATGTAGTTGACGACTTTCGAGCACGAGAACAACGAGCAAACGAAGTCCTGGTGGTCGCTGGCTATCAGGACTTTTTGCATAGCCACTTCTGTCGACCTTCGCGCATCAGCCGGCTGCCCAAGTTTAGAGTAAGGGTCCAATTCAAGAACGCTGCTAGAATTGAGGGTGAATTCATTCTAGGAGTGCCAGAAATGGACATGAGTTTTGCAATTGCTTCGCTAGCGAGATTTCCAGCGGTTCTTCTATCTGTCACGCATGACTTGCCTAGTGCGACTTGGCTCTATAAGCCTGATTCTGAAACTTGGTCGATACTAGAGATCGTTTGTCACTTGAGAGATGAAGAGGTGGAAGACTTCCGCTATCGCGTGCGTAGTACCTTGGAGGATCCATCCAAACCATGGCCGCCGATTGATCCTCCTCAAGCGGCGATCGATCGGAAGTATCAAGAGGATGATCCGCAGGCAGCAATCGAGTCCTTCATGAAAGAGCGGGCAGAATCGTTGCGATGGCTGAAAACGCTGGAGAATCCTGAATGGACGATTTGTCACGAGCATTCAAAGGTTGGTCCTGTTCCTGCAAGCCGACTGCTCGGCTCTTGGGCCGCGCATGATTTGCTGCACTTAAGGCAAATCACAAAACGACTCTTTGAGTGTACACAGATTGCCGCCGAACACAGCTTGGACTACGCGGGCGAATGGTAAGCGGCTAACCGACCGACAACAACTGTTCTACTTTCGAACACGGAAAACAGTTGGGGACAACTGTTTTACTTTCTGAAATGGTTTAGGCGAGGCCGAGGAGGCTGAAGGCGGCGATCGTATTCAGGTACTTTGGATTTCCGGCTTCATCCAATTCCTCGAGCAATACTTCACGTGCGAGATTCACGGCCAGACCGCGCAAGCGTTCCTTGGTCAACTCGCAACTGGGAACTGGATGCTGTTCTCGAAGCTTGAGGTACTGATGCGTGACTTCGTTGGAGAAGTGGGCTGCTTGCAGGCTATGGATGGGCCAAACGGCGACGAGAGCGGAGCGGGCGCCGACGCGGGCAAGCTCACAGCTGAGTCCTTCAAAGTCGTGGGCTCCACTGTCACTGTTGCGACCTACGCTACAGGAAATGAACTGTGGGAACTCCACCTGAGCCAATTGGCATCCCTGACCTTGGAATAGCGTTCCGTCGGGTCCCAAAGCAATTCCGGACTGTTCCACGGATCCATGGCCGTAAGTGACCAATACCGACAGTCCATCGTCGTTAGCGCAGGCCGTGCGAACATGGTGGACGGTACCGAGCGGATTGTCGGCCGCCGTGGCAATGCTTCGTTCGTGCTGATCTGCTAGGTGGATAATGCCATGATGAAGCTCGGCGGCACCTACACGGGCTGGATCGTCCTCACCAAACCAGGAAACGGCGCTGAGAGGTGCTTGCGTTGAGGTGGTGGCGTCGGCTTCGGCCATGGCGGCGAACTGATCGAGCATCAATGAAAGCGAAGATCGAACGGAACGAACTTGGCGGAAGAGCGGCTGTTTACCACATTGCATCATGGCGATGGGCAAGCTTCCGAGTGTGTCATCTGCCAGAATCACCAAATCTTGCTCGGGCGAGAGGTGCTCTGCAAGTGCGTCCAAGTTCCATACTTCTTCCAATTCACGCAGCAATCGCGAGGTAGCCGCATTGATGGCTTCTGAGCAGCTATCCACTTCCAGCGATTTCAGCCAAGTTTGCTGCATCAATTCCCAGTGTTGCTGGAACTGTGCCATTTGATCCTGAGATCGGAGAGTTCGTAACAAGCGCGCAAGTGCATTCGCGGTTGACTTCAGGGCAGACGCACCGGCCACGACGGCGACTTGCATGCAGAAAGCATTGAGCTTATCCACGATTGCCTTGTCCATTTCTTCCGGCGAGCAGAAAACTTCAAAGTCCGTGTCTTCTACTAATCTGCGTAGTCCTTCGCGCTGCTTCGAATCGAGATAGCCGAAGCTAATTTGACTTTCATGGAGTGCCAGCGCCGTTTCGATTCTCTGCCGTGAATCTGTGGTTCCCTCGCCTGAGTCATGACAAAGCATTTCGAGTTCTCTGCCATCGCTGGCAAAGGCCGACCAATGGATTTTCCCATCGGAACCTAGATTGCAACGCAAGAGCAAAGAACCTTCACCGAGAATTCGGGCCAGATCGGAAATCTGAACTTGGGCGTCGATCGTTTGCCGCCAGCGCGAAGCAACCTCGTGAGAGACTTGCTGTAATTTGACGTCGAGCGTACCACCGGAGGGTTGCTGTGATGCATCCAGTGCACAATTGGCTGACACCAAATCTTCGTAGAGCTTCGGTCGGTGGGCGTTCTGCCAAGTTGGCCGCAGTTCCTCTCGCATAGGCCAGATTGGACCTTCCCAAAGGCCAATTGCATCGCTTCCAACGGGAATCTGATGTGGCTCTAGAATGCGTTCCAGCAGGACTCGCTGGCCCAATTCGGCATCCCAGCGCAGGGCTCGCTTTCGCCACTCGGCGGATTCTTCGAGCTTGTTTTCTTTTACAAGTTCCCCAGAGACCCGGTCGGCCATCTCGATCGCTTCGCTGCGGAGCAAGCGTATATTCTGCAGTAATTGAATGCGGTTGATGGTGCTGACACGATGTCGATCCAGTTGTTGCCGCGACCACACAATAAAGCGTTCGACAAGACTGGCAATCTCCCTGTGCTGATCCATACGAAGCCGCAGCGTCGTTAGCATCAACGAAGCTACATTTTGAACACTTAGATTTGATGATGGATTATCAAGGAAACTAAATTCCTCCGTTCCAGCCATCAGAACAGTCCAGGCATCTCGATCACGTTTCAGATCACGCAAAGCATCGGCCAGGGATTGCGTGAAGTTCGCGGCATTGTTTTGCGTAAGCTTTTTCTTGAGCTGCAGCTCTAATAGTTGGGTGACC
>JBCCEO010000260.1:0-9858 GCA_039030255.1 Planctomycetota bacterium
AGGGAATCAAAGCTGGGTGCAGAATGCTCGTTGGCATCGCAGATTGACGAGAGTTAGCCCTCTCCCTGCTTCAGCGATTGAACCCAACTTGGAGGCAGTTGTTCCCAATTCTCCACTTCGGAAGGGCAGCGGGTCTCCTGCGGAATGGGGAGCTTCGACGCATGCTGCCAAGTCTCCAGCAACCCTTCATCAAAAGTCTTCGCCGTTTCGAATTGCTCTGCAAAAACGTTGCGTGCCTTGGAGTGATCAGCATGAGCGTGCTGAACTTCTTTTCGCGCCGGAAGAAACTCGACCTTAGAATCACTCTGGCTAATCTCCAAGATTCGATTCGCCAAATCCAGAACAGAATGACTCTCATCCCCGCCGATATTGAACACCTCGTTCTCCGCTCGCTCGATGCGCAAACTTGCCGCAATACTTTTGGCCACGACATCAATGTAGGAGAAGTCTCGCGTTTGAGTTCCGTTGCCAAAAACCGGAAGTGGGCTATTCTGCATCACGCAACGTAAAAAGATACCGACGACGTTGCGATAAGGATCCGAAATATTCTGGTTGGGACCGAACACATTGTGAGGGCGAAAGATGGTGTATTTTGGCCCGCCGTAGTAGGTCTGGTAGCATGCGATCTGCCTCTCGCAAGCCAACTTTGCAATGCCGTAAGGATCGCATGGATTGCATGGAGTTGCTTCGGTAAACGCCCGATCCGTCGGCGGATGGCCATATGCAGCGATGGACGAAGTAAACACAAAATGCTGTACTCCGTTTTTATAGGACGTATTGAGAATCCGCGTGGTTGCAAGCAAATTGTTTTCGTAGTTGAAACTTGGAATATGATGGCTGAGTCCTTCGGCAGCATAGGCGGCCAAATGTATGACGGCCTCTGGGCAGAACTCTTTGAATAGATTCTCCAAGTCGCTGCCACAGTCCAATTGTTCGAATTCGACGCCAGCAGGTACGTTTTCACGACTGCCTCCACTCAGGTCGTCAATCCCATAAACTTCATCCCCGAGCTGAGTCAGCTCAGCAGCCACATGGGATCCAATGAAGCCAGCAACGCCCGTAACTAGCACCCGCATTCCGACTTCCTCTCTTGCTTTGACGCCAGCAATACGGCCAGAACATCCGAAGAACTAGTCGAAGGTCGATCGAAACGATCTAATGTTGTCACCTTCATAGGATCTCCAGAATTCCTTTTCACCATTTGCGAGTTCATGCGTTTTCTTTTCATCGTATCAGGACAAGACGTTCCCTCGACACGATTCAGAATTTTGCCCTACATTCCTATCCTGGAACAGCGGGGGCATCGCTGCGATGTAGCCTACAGCTTGCCGCAAAAGTACGACTATTATCCCGCAATTGGCTGGCGACTCAGTCAACTGCTTAAGCGAATGGTCCGGCATTGGCATAGTTTCTTAGCTTCTGCACGGAGCTACGACGCAATCGTGATTGAACGCGAAGTCTTCGACGACGACAGCATCACGATTGAAAAGAAACTGCGAAAAGCAACCGGGCGTCTCATACTGGACGTCGACGACGGAGTCTTCTTGCTGCATCCCGATAAGTTTGATCAACTCGCGCGCATGGTCGACACTTCGATCGCCGGCAATCGCTGGCTGCGTGAATATCTCGAAGTTCGAAGTCCGAGAACGGAACAAATTCCTACTTGCGTGTTGCTTAAGGACTATCCGCAGCGCGAAGCGAACAAACAGCGACAAGATAAGCCCAACGTCGGTTGGATCGGCACAACACACAACGCCGCCTTCCTGTCAGTTGCAGCCACCGCTTTGCGGCGACTTGCCGAGAATCATCCATTCCAGTTGGTGATCGTGGCACCCTCGCGGGAAAAACTGGACGAGCTCGACTTGGGCGACGTAGCAGTCGACTTCCGTCCCTGGAGTGCTAAGACTGAAGTCGGCGACTTGCTCGACATGGACTTAGGGCTGATGCCGCTGCCCGACGGCGAAGAGTGGATGAAGTACAAGTGCGGTCTCAAGTTGATCCAGTATCTGGCCGTTGGTATACCGGGAATCGGGTCTCCTATTGGCGTCAACGAAGAAATACTCGATGGCAACCGAGTGGGACGCGCCGCTCGCGACGACCAGGAGTGGTACGACAGTCTGAAAGAGCTAGTCACTTCACCGCGCCTTCGTACGGAATTGGGACAGGCTGGTCGCAAATTGGTCGAGGCCGAATACAGTATCGAAGGCAATGCGGCCAAACTCGAGCAGATCCTTACCGGCCAATCTGAGCAAACCGAGTAGGAAGCATTTGCAATCAAGCAGCCTGCTTGGGCTATCACCGTTTTTCATGCTTTGCATTTTTGGCAACCACCGTAATACGACCAGAACAGCGCAATAAAGCCGACAACTTAGCGGGAATCACGAGCAGCCAATTCCAATAGCGCGGTGGTTCGTTCTTAAAATATTCCATCCAACGCGCGGGCCACGTGCGATTGGGAAAACGCACGGCACCCCAGGCAGCGATACTTCCCCACCAGTAGCGCGAGTTCGCTTGATGAATGATGCGGATCTCCGAGAATCCGCAGTCTCGCAGCAATCGCGATACAGACTTCGCACTGAACACTTGCAAGTGCCTGGGAGCGTCATAACCCAACCAAAATCGACCAAACAACCAGCGTTCCCAAGTCGCCGCGTTGGGCACACTGAACACCAAGGTGCCTCCTTCATCCAAGATCTCGGAGATTCTCTCCAGCGTCTCCTTGGGATCCGGAACGTGCTCCAGAACCATCCACATCACCACACATTCGCGTTGATCCTTGCCAATTTCACTCTCATGTAAAAAACCGCTAGCAACTTGCAACCCGCGATTTCTTGCAGTTTTCGCGGCCGCCTCGTTCGGCTCCACGCCATCTACGGTCCACCCCGCCTCTTTGGCTCGCTCCAGATAGCCGCCGTGAGCACAGCCGATTTCAAGCAACCTCGCTTTGCCCGAACTCGGCGGACTGGGCAAAACCGTGGCATGCTCTTGGCCAAGCCAAAATAAGAACGAACGCAAACCCGGAATAACTCGTAATACTCGTCGCCACGGCGGCGCGGATTGTTGCGGCTCAGATTGCCCGTTCTCATCCTGGCCGCCGGCGGTTGGATCTACATCAGGTGTAGTGGCGGCATTTGCTGTCGTACGGGCATCAGCAGAAATCGCAGCTTCATCATTCGTGCCAAGTTCATAGGGCGCATAGTTCTGGGGATAACAGTCCATGAGCGACGAATCGCTAGGACGTGGATTGAGAAAAAGGTGCCGACATTCCCGACAATGTACAACTTGAAAGCTTCCTTCCACGCCGTAGGTTGGATCCGCAATTTGGCAGACCGCAGTCGATTCTCTGCACTTGCAAAGCGGGCAATCCTGCGGGACAAGTTCGATCGGCATCAAGGTTGGTTCCTAACTTCCAACTTGGGCGAATTGTGAAACGAAGTGGTCGGTGGGCGACGATACACTGATTAGACCACCATGACACAAACTACTCCAATCCCATCTATTTGACCATGACGCAGCGCATTGCACTCCTGATCCATGCCCTCTACGGCGGCGGTGCAGAGCGTTTGATGAGTAATCTTGCCGCGCGCTGGGCCCAATCGCACGAAATCCATTTGGTGACTTGGGCAAAGACCGAAACGGACACCTATCCGCTTCCGCCAAATGTTATACGGCATGGGCTCGACAAGATTGCGGAAAGCACCACTCCCGCGCATGCTTTGCTCGCTAACATAGATCGCGTTCGCAGTCTTCGAAAGACGCTGAGAGCCATCGAGCCAGCTTTAATCCTTAGCTTTTCCGATCAGATGAACATCGTGTCCTTGGAGGCTTCGCGTCCGCTGCAGATCCCCCACTGGATTTCCGAACACAGTAATCCGCAGCATCAAAATCTTGGCCGTATATGGGAAGGCTGGCGTCGGAGAAGCTATCCCCAATGCCACGGATGCACCGTCTTGGATCAAAACATTGCTCAGTGGATGAGCCGACTTGTGCCAGCTGATCGCCTGCGCATCATCCCGCCCTCGATCGATATTAACGCGGCAGAAAACGCCAAGAACTCGGAGGCCAAGCCTTCGGTCCTGTTTGTTGGTCGGCTCAGCCAAGAAAAACGCGTGGACCTAATCCTGCAAGCCTGGAAAGGATTGCAGACGCAATTCCCCGAATGGGAATTACAAATCGTCGGCGAAGGCCCCAAACGTGAGGAACTAGAAACCCAGGCCGCCGCACTCAAACGCGTTACCTTCCATGGTTGGTGCGATGACCCAGCTCACTTTTACCGCCAAGCTTCCTTATTTGTGCTGGCAAGCGATTACGAAGGATTTCCAGTCGCCTTGCTGGAGGCCATGAGCCATGGAGTCGCTTGCGTGAGCTCACGCTGCGCGGGCGCGATCGACATCTTCTCAGCCCGCGATGGATTGCGTCCTGCCAACGGCAACGACGCAAAAGACTTGGCCGAGCAAATGGCAAAGCTGATGGAATCCAGCGAGCTGCGACAATCCACCGGAGCCAATGCGAAAAAACTTTCACAAGAATACACCTGGGACATTATTGGCCCGAAGTGGGACGCCATTCTCACAGAGACTTTGCCTTCAGCCTTACCGCCGGCGAGCGTGAGCTAGGACTCGGGTTCGACAAAGCGATATCCGACGCCGCGAACGGTTTCTATCACGTCCGCTCGATCACCGAGCTTGCGGCGAATTGCCCGAATGTGGACATCGATCGTGCGTTCAAGAACCAACGTATCGTCACCTAAGGCAAACTCGATCAATTCGCTTCGCTCGTAGGCTCTGCCGGGATTGGCGAGTAGCGTTGCTACTAACTTGAATTCGCTCCTCGTGAGCTCAATCTTTGCACCATCTACCTTGGCCTGGTATCGCCGCATGTCCAGTTCGACACCCTTGCAGCTTAAGACTTCTGCAACTTCCTTTTCGCCATCGGCAGATTTCCTGCGAAGCAGCGCACGAATCCGCTCCAGTAGCACTCGCATGCTATACGGCTTGACTACGTAGTCGTCGGCACCTGCCTCAAATCCTCCAACCTGATCCAAGTCTTCGCCCTTGGCCGTCAGCATCAAAATACCCGCGTCCTTAGTTTCCTTGAACTTGCGGATCTGCTTGCAAACATCAATGCCGTTTACACCCGGCAGCATCACATCCAGCAGAATGATGTCAGGCTTCTTTAGCTTGGCCTGCTCGATGCCTTCACGACCATCGAAGGCCTTGAAAACGTTAAAGCCTTCTTTCTCAAGATTGTAAGAAAGCACTTCCGACAATGACTTGTCGTCTTCTACGATTAGTACCTTGGTCCTGCCCATGGCTTGCTCTTTTCGTTGAACAGCTAGGCTGCTCAGACTCCCAAGTTTGATGAGATAATGTCAATATATTTGCTAGAGCGAACGCAACTTCGGATCATGGTGACGGTGCCGCACGATCACTCCGTTGACCATGTAGACCACATCCTCGGCAACATTCACGGCGTGATCGGCAATCTGTTCGATACTTCGCGAGGCGGAAAAAGTTAGAAGGGCTGGTTCCAGCCAATCGGTATTCTCTCGCATGAGATTCGTAGCTTCATTAATCACCCGCACGTTCATCGCGTCGACTTGATCGTCGCGGCGGATGACTTGGTAGGCAACATCGACGTCCAAGTTGATAAAGGCATCCAAGCTATCGTGCACCATTGCGCTCGAATCAGAAGCCATGTCCCTTAGCAAATCCGGAATAGGAAACTCCTGGTGCTCGATCAGATCCGTAGCTCGCTCGGCCACATTGCATGCCAAATCTGCGATCCGCTCTAAGTCGTTGTTGATTTTCATCATCGTCGTCAATCGGCGCAAATCTGCTGCCACGGGTTGGTGCAAGGCCAGCATCTTTAGGCACTCTTCCTCGATGCGTACCTCAATTCGGTCGATCTCTTCATCCTGCTCAATTACTTCTGTCGCCAAAGTATGCTTGCGGTCCATGAGACTGCGCACAGCCTTGTCGATCATTTCCTCAACTTGGCCAGACAAAGCCAGGATGCGATGGTAAGCCTCTTCCAAATCTTGCTTCAGGTGTCGCGACAAATTCAGATCCTTTTCAACAGTTTTTCAGGCAAACAATCGACTTGCCTCTACTCCATCAGCCCCATCAGCCAAATGGCATATCCGCGTTTTCCAACGGCACGCTCCATTCAACTCAAAATTATGAGTTGTCGAACGCGATTCTAGTTAGATGCAATGAATGAAGATTCGGTGAACTTTGCCTCCGCGGCAACTCTTATGGTCTTCTTCGCTTCCGTCGAAAGCTCTTCATTGTCTTCGTTCGCTCCGTCGAAAGTTGCGCCCCTGGGTCCTGCACGCCCATGAGCCGTGACGCGTAAGCAGCCCTGCGCTTGTCGCACTGAATTGTGCCACCGGCCCCTCCTTCCATCAACTCTTAGACTCCTTTTCATCCCTCACCGGGGCATTGGGAATCTTCACCAAGAAACAACTTCCCTCGCCAAGTTCACTCTCGGCGGAAACGGAACCACCCAAGGCCGACGTCAAGTGTTTAACGATTGCCAAGCCGAGTCCAGTTCCTCCGGTTTCTACAGAGCGATCTTTCTCGGCCCGATAGAATCGCTCGAAGATCCTTTCAAGATCGGCCTCTCGCATGCCTATCCCAGTATCGCGTACTTCCAAAGTCAACTGTTTTTCGTCCTGACCCAAGCGCACGGTTACCGCTCCGTCTTTATCGGTATAGCGGACCGCATTCGACAAGAGGTTGCTAGCGATGGTTTGAAAACCGTCCTTATCGCTCAGGATCTTCGCCGAATCCGGAGCACTCAGCACGATATTCACGCCCTTTGAGTCAGCCAAAGCCTGCGCCGCGCCGACGCAGGGCTCAATGGCCTGCATTGCGTCGAAAGATTGATAGTTCAGTGCCGAACCAACTTCGACGCGAGATAGTTGCAACATGCCTTGCACCAAACCGTCCAGCCGATCTGCCTGCGAAATAATCTTCTTGAGGAAGTTCTCCGCCGCTTCACCGTCTTCAAGAGCACCCATTTGCAGCGTCTCGGCGTACAAGCGAATCGCGGCTAATGGTGTTTTGAGTTCATGAGAAGCGTTCGACACAAAATCCTTTTTGATCATGTCGACTCGGTGCAACAACGATTCGTCTCGAACGGTCAGCAACGCGCCGACGCGTCCATCTCCCAGTGGCAGAGGACGACCAAGTATCCTCAAATGCTTGGCGTCCAAGCCAAACTCAATGTGTTCTTCCAGCAGCGCCTGCTCCTCAAGCACTTTTTGCACCATCCGTGTGATGCTTGGAGTCCGAATGATCTCCAGTAGCGGACGGTAGATAAAGTTGTCGTTGGGCAGCTCAAACAGCCGACGCAAAGCCTTGTTCGATAGCAATACGCGAGATCCATCGTCCACGGCGAGCACCCCTTCGCGCAGATTCCCCAGAACGAGGTCGCTACGTTCATTCTCATTCTTCAAGCTTGCATAAACTTGGTTGACCGAATGTGCGACAGCATCCATTTGCATACAGAAATCGGAGTCCTGCGCTTCGACTGACGGCAACAAGTCCTCCTTGTGTTCCTTGCGATCTAGTGCTTGAAACCAAGGGTGCAACAATCGCTTCTTACGGGAGGAATCATGGCGGAAGACCCACAGAACCAGCCCCCCGATGCAACCTGCGGCAATTTTGAGTATCGCCCAGAGTCCCCACCAAAGTGCCGCCAACGGCGACTCGCCGACTTCGCGCGTGATCCGCAACTGATTTGCCCCAGCCAACTGGCTTTCATTGGCAACACTCACATTGAGGCTCAGCCTTTGCCCGCTTTTCCCCGCCTGCGTCCACACCGGCTGCCCCACGTAACTCGGATCCAAGTCACCCTCCACTCGTGGAGGGTCGGACGCATCACGGCCGGGGAGGTTCTTCTCTTCTTCCTCCTTCTCTTTTCCCTCTTTCTCTTCCTCTCCTCCTGCTCGTTTCTCCCCCAATCTTCCTTCCGCCCGAACAGGAATAACAGCCACGCCCAGTTGCTTTTCCATTTCCTTCCATTCGCGTTGAGCTTCGGGCGGATTGGTCCAAGTCTGTGCGTTCGCGACTACGAGCGCAGCGGCCACATCCTTGCGAAAAGCCTCCTCCATCTGGGTACGCCAGACTCCATCAACCACGCTAGCCCCGTAGAAACCCAAGCCGATCGCCAGGATCCCCCACAGGATGCCGAGTTGAATGAGCAGTCGCATACGCCGTCGCCCTTAAATTGCTCTTCGATCACGCCAATCCGACTACTGATGTTGAGTGTCCAGCCTTCAGATCTGCGACTCCCAGTCAGCTCAAGACCCAATCATACCCACAGTGCCCGCAGCTGTAGATCCTTTTCCAAAACCGACCTGATGGCCTGGCCGCAATTCGTAAACCTGGTTCCGTCAGGCCACGAAAAACCGGCTGATTCGGTGGGGAAATCAGCCGGTTTGAGAGTTTTCGTAGTTACTACAGTGGCCAGGGCCGGGATCGAACCGGCGACACACGGATTTTCAATCCGTATCTCTAGGCGATCGTTCCGAGGTACTCCCGAGCCAACGCAAGTAGTATAGGAAAAATACCGAGGATTTGTCGAGCCTTTCCAGGCTTCCCGACGACAATTCCTCGGATCTCGCGCAAACGAGTTAGGCCCAAGTTCGCCTATATGGCTCTTTTCTTGGGGCTTTGGTGCCATTTAGTCCCAAATAGGCCTATTGAGCTTTTCCGAATCTATGCACCGGAACCCTAGTTTTCTAGGATTGAAACGGTTGGGCCGATTATGTCTTGTAAACAGTCCTCATAGGCTTGGAGTTTCGCCGCCAGATTTGCGGTAGCCGCGTCGAAAGAAGCCTCGGCCGAGGCGAGCAGTAACGCGTTTGCTGGTGTTGGGTCCGTTTCGTAGTCGTCGAAAGCGTCCAAATACACGGACTCGGCGGCGTCATAGAGGGCAGATGCTACAGCAAGTGCGTCGGCTTCTGCCTGACAAGGGACGCAAAGATTTGGGATCGGTCGCGGTTCGCGATCAGTTGGCGTGATCGCCGTTGCCACCGAAGCTACTACTAGTCCGGTTGAAAGCAGCGTTGGTAAAAGTAGTCTTGTCAGGGTTGGGTAACGCATCATTCCGTTGCTTCTCCTTGAGCAGCTGCCGTGCTCTTGCCGCGAGTGCCTCCGGATCTTGGGCTCTAGCGACGATTGCGCCAGGGTCCGTCCTGACATGGAGTTCCTTGCTTTGTTCTCGCAGGCCTTTGACGAGCCGCTCTTCTTGAGGGCTTAATATATTTTGCGTGAACAAGTACCGATGGCTCACGTGGCCAAGCGCGAAGCAGACTACACAACCGGCGACAAACTTTGTCCAGTCCTTCCAAGACCAACCTTGGAGAGCTGTTGCGAGTTGTGCCATAACAGCTTCTTGCTCTTTGGTGAGTTCACGCCGTTTAGGAGGGTTCATGGTAGTGCTTTCTAGTGATTGTCCGAAACGTCAGCTTTGCGGCCTCAAGGGCAGCGGCTTTTTCCTCTTTCTCTATAGTTTCTTGAAGCATATTACACGTTTTTTCAAGATTACTGTATAGTTGACTTTGTTTTTCGGAAAGTGCATTTTTTAATAAGCTATTATGATCTTTTATGCTTTTTTTTAGTATAGCTTGCTTTTTAATGTATATTTCATATTTGAACAAAAAAGGTAGCATACGATACACGATCCTTTTAATTTGCTTTACCGTTTTGGTGTGTACACTATTTAGTGGCGCTAAACTTTTTTTATTAACTGGAGTTACGCAAAACAGCTTTTTATTGCTTAGAAAAGGCTAAAATTGCTACTGGAAAATAAAATTCTAATATTAGAATTTTACAAGTGGGATATGCC
>JBCCEO010000261.1:0-9835 GCA_039030255.1 Planctomycetota bacterium
GGCCTTCGAATCAAAGGCTGTCCTGCTTTCTTCTATCCTAGTTTCAGACGACCAACAGCACTCCTTTGACGTGGCAGCGGTTGAAGGAAGCATGCGAGTGCCCGCTGGCTGCTACACACTTGCGCGAGGACAAATTGGACTCGGGCGGCAACGCGTCTTCATCAGCCCGGGACGCACTACTCCTATCAAGTTGGCAGCTGGCGAATCGAAGACCTACCATTGGGGAGGCCCAATTCGCTCAGAGTTCGAATTCAATCGCAGTGGCAACCAGGTTTCATTCTCTCCCGACGCGATCTGGTACTACGGCAATGCGGGCGAACAGTATGTCGGATGGACGCCAATCGGCAAGTCGCCAGAATTCACGATCACTGACGCGGACACCGGCGCCGTTCTGGAAGTCGCAATCCTGCCAGGCTCCTGTTGAGGCCGTGGATTCACCCCGGTCGCCGTGAGCGTACCAGCTGACAAGAAAATCAAAGTAGAAATGACTGCCGACACCTTTGCATTTGGCCTCGTTGAAGGCGAATTGCAGGAGTAAGAAATTCAGCCATTGCTTCAGCCCATCGATATCGCAGTTTGCGTATCGAAAAAGTAGCAATCCACAATCCAACCGTGCTCCATATGGATGCACGGTTTTTTTATTGGATCGTCGTCCTCACATGAGAGCGGGGAACCAATGATTTGCTTTGAAATAGACTGTAACTCCCAAACCGGTGGTCTATAATTTTTGTACCCCTCCAGCTCCTAACCGGAGTTCATGAGCTGCGATTTCCCTCTCTTTGAACGACGGCTTATGTAAAACCACCCTGCCGGTCGGCAGTTTTGTTCGCGTTCCTTACATCCACCAGAGCAATCATTCCGGGAATTCCATCTTGCAACCTTCCGCCCGATTCCCTCTATGCCGTTTCTTTTCAAGCTTCAGTTTGTTACTGCTGTCATTAAGCACGATGCCTGATGACTGCTGTGGGCAAGCCTCGAATGCAATTGACAAGCCGCCGATTATGAGCAATGACGGAGGCGTTATTCCCGTCAAGATGGTCGACGGAAGATTGGTCGTTGGCTGCGACATTTCTGGCCCCTTGCTGCGGGCTCCGATGAACTTGTGGCTGGATTTCGATGGTTCCTACGGCTTGCAGTTGCACAACAAAGCCGCTGCCCCGCTCCCCGCCGAAAACCGTGCTGGCAAACCAGTTGCACTAACGCTGCACTTTCCCGACTTTACGATAGAAGTTGCCAGACGAGAACTTGGCCCAGAAGAGGAGTTCGAAGAATTCACCAAATATCATTCTCGAGAGATTGGAGAGAATGCACTTTCAGGAGCGATCGGAGCCAAAATCCTCAAGCACTTCGATGTTATTTTTGATTTGCCTCGCAACCAAGTTGTACTTGCCCCACCAGGTCAGCTAACTAATCCGCAGATCGATCCAGCATCAGGCGAAAAGCTCGTCCCGATTTCGATTCAGAACGACCTCGTTTGGTTGCCTGTCATGCTTGACGGAGCTAAAGAAAAACTTGAGCGTGCCCTTGCGATCGGAACTTCGCGATTCGACTCGCTGCTAGATAAGCGACTTTGCAATTCGCTGCGCCGACCTGCTGGCAACGTCGGCCCAGTTGTCTGTGAAACCATCGATTTCGCCCCATACGTAGCCTTTCGGCCCGAAGAAGTTATCCAAACGCATCCCAAGGGCGTGGCAGGTGTACTTGGCCTGAATCTACTAAAGCACTTTCGAATTCATGTCGATCGGCAGTCGCTATTTGCTACGATCCGGAGTGCTGGCTCTCCCAATTTTCCTGACGAGGAGCTCGCTTGGTTCCAGGCCATGGTAGCCGAAGATCGCGACTTAGTGTTAGCTTGGCTGGAGGAACACGCTCAAACACGCCTAGGACGCGAGGCAGCAGAATTCTTGCTGACTTTGCTGCTTGATGAAGGCGCAGAGGTTGAAGAGCTCTCGACAGCCATCACTTGGGTCAACGACACAATGCCCGCGGACCTCCGCGCAACGAGAATGTTCGACCTGATGGAAGAACTAGTCAACGAAGGCGAAACAGAATTGGGAATTGTCGCTGGCGAGCTTGGTGTCAAGAGTGCTCGCAAGGATCGCTACCCAGAGGCTAGCTATAAACTGCACGGACGCCTCGGTGAACTGATGCTGGAGTCCGATCGTCGTGAAGCTTGGCGTCATTTACTTTCCGCCGCTTTTGGGCTGCCAGAAGATGGCATGATCAACCTTAATCTCGCCCGAGTCTACGAAGCTGACGGCAAACGCAAACGAGCGTTCAGTCGCTATGTGCAAGCACTCGTCAAGGAAGAGAGTAGCGAACTTGCCATGGAAGCACTCAAACGACTCGACCAAGAATTGCCCGAAGAAGAACGCATGACAATTGAAACTATTGATCGCATGATCAGTGGACGCGTTCGCAACTATTCGGCACCTACCAGATACGAACCTGAAGGCGTGTTTCGCGGGAACCATGTTTGTCTCGTCGAGTTTTTCACCAATGCGTACATCGGTAACGAGCAACGCGGCGGAGCCATCGGTGGGGCCATGGGCAATCAAGGAATGATGTCGCATTTCCAAAACAGTGAGTGTGTCTTCCTTTCTTACCACCTACCCCTTCCCAAAGTAGAACCACTGGTAAATCCCTTCGGGCAATTCATGGCCGAATGGCTGGGAGTTCCCGGACCGGTGGTTCAAGTTGTCGATGGCGTGCAGCAAGCTCCCGGAATGGGTAAACATCGTGATGCGGAAAAAATCTACAAAGCAACACGTGGGGCGGTACTTCCCCGCCTGCGACGACGTGTTCCAATTAAAGTAGACTCGAGCATTCATTTGGATGGTAAAGCGCTTAGCGGACAAGTAGTCATCGAAGGTCCAGAAATCGGCTCGCCTCAAGATGAAGAACTTGCTCCGCTGACGATCCAAGTCGTTGTGGCAGAGCGCGGCGTCGTCTTTCACGGCTCAAGCGGCGTTGTTATCCACCGCATGCTGGCCCGCGGGCTAGCAACGGATGGCCCGCAATCTGGCATCCCATTTTTGCCCGACGATGACGGCAAGCTTGAGTTCGATTTTGCGAGAAATCTAACCGACATTGAAGACGACAATACCTCCTACATTGATTCTTTAGAAGAAGGCCAAACGAAGGGCGGCACTCGCATGGGACTTCGAATTGAACCCCAAAGTGTTGAAGTGCTGGTCCTCGTTAGAAATGCGGAAACTGGCGAGGTGGTTCAATCGTCGCAGTGCAAGATTCATCGCACGGAGGATAAATCATGACACCTCCTAGTTCTTCCAATCCGCTAGCTCAGTCAATTGAGGCAGTGGTTCGCAACACCTCGAATCAAATCGAGGCTTTCGACCGCAGTCAGTTCATCCGCTCGCAAGTACCCGTCGCCCTCAAGGTTATGCTGGTCATCCCATTGATCGCGATTGGAGCTCAAGCAATTCGCTGGTACCTAGGGTTCAGCGCGTCTCCAATTTTGTCTTGGACTGCGTGGCTCGCCTTGACCATCGTGACTCCTGTTGTTTGGCTCTTTGCGCAGGGTTTGTTTAAGCAACTTCATGTAAATCGTTTGCGCGCCATTCGCGCTGCCGATAAAAAGCTGGGCGCAAGCGAAAGACTCGAAACTGCAGACGATTTTGTTAGTCAATCCGAGCAAAACGGCTTTATGCAAGCCGCCATCGAGGATGCTCAGGACTGGGCCGTTCGCGGGCAAGCGGTCGAACTGCAAAACGACCAAGCAGACGCTACTACATCGCTCGGTTTTTGGGCAATTCCCATCGCCATTGTATTTCTAATTGCCGCAGCTTTGCTTTCGAACCTGCAGCGCGACATTGCCCCGGTGGAATTAGCAGGCACAGAATCCTCGGGGAAGAACGAGTTGACGAACGTCGTTGCCGAAGCTCCCAAACCCCAGACGGAAGTCAAGCCCGAAGAACCGGAACCCAAGGAAGAGCCTCCAAGGACCGACACTCCCAATCGAGAAAACAAGGCTGTGAATCGACAAGGCTCTGCCGGTACCGCAATCCCTGATGTTGCGGAAGAATCCGCGGGCAAGTTGAGCGAAGGAGAAACCAGGGAGAGTCAACAGTCCGCAAATCCTTCAAATGCCAAGGGATCGCCCTCAGCCTCCGGCCAGCCCTCCAAATCAGGCGATGAGAAGAAACGCAAGAAGAAGCCTCCTAAGAAGATCGACAACAAAGAACGTGAAAAGAAAGAGCGTAAGCAAGAGGACAAACCCTCAGGCGCGACCGCTGGACAAGGCTCTTCTAAGGGTTCGGACAATAATGCCGCTCCCAGCGATTGGGCCAGTACAAGCCAGGCTGCCACTCCTGACGACGAAGACCTCGAAGAAGAGGACGAAGTCGACGACGAGGAAGAAGAACAAGAGTCGCGTGGCGGCGTCCAGCCCAACATGCGAGATCGTCGTACCCCAGTCAATCGAGACCTCCAAATTGGCTTTGGGAGCAACCGCCCTAACCCCGATGCAAATGGCCGCGGCGGACCAGGTGGACAGAAAAAGTCTCGTGGTGTCGCTTCGCTCGTATTGGGAGTCCCAATTCCAGATCGAGTGAACGGACAACCCAACAAAGGGCGAATTCGTATCACCCAGCAAAGGATTACTCCTGAAACGGAATCCAGTCAACCCATCGCTGCCGAATCTAGACCGCAGCGTGACAGTGAGGTGGGGCAGATCCACCACCCGGAGTTTACGCCTTGGATGCACGATTATGTTCGTCGCTTTTTCCTCGAGCAACGCGCCAAACACCCTCTCAATTCAAACACCACCTCAGGATCCAATCCTGAGGCTAACGATTCTTAATCGAATTCCCTTGCAAGCATCTTTTGCTAGGGAAATAACTTGTAAGAAAGCAGCTTGAAGCACCATGAGTTCCACTTTGACCGCTGAAAATTCCGATCAGGCCAGGGAAGCAGCCGAAGAGTTTAAGAAAGTTCACTCCGCTATCCGCACTGAAGTTGCCAAGATCATGGTCGGCCAGGAAGCTGTCGTCGACGGTGTTCTGGCTGCTCTCTTTGCCGGCGGTCACGTGTTGCTAGAAGGTGTACCTGGACTGGGTAAGACCTTGCTTGTTAGCTCCATTAGCCAGGCAATCAACTTGCAGTTCAGTCGAATTCAGTTCACGCCAGACATGATGCCAGCGGATATCCGAGGCACCAATGTTCTAACGGAGAGCGATTCTGGCGGAACGAAACTCGAGTTTCAGGCCGGACCGCTGGTTGCTAATTTGGTCTTGGCTGATGAGATTAACCGCGCAACACCGCGTACGCAGTCAGCGTTGCTGGAAGCAATGCAGGAGAAACAAATTTCGGTCGGCGATCGAACGATCAAACTCGATGAACCCTTTTGCGTCATGGCGACTCAGAACCCAGTCGAACAAGAGGGCACTTACCCATTGCCGGAAGCTCAGCTCGACCGTTTCCTGTTTAAGTTGGTCGTAGGCTATCCAGCAGAGGAAGATTACAGAACCATTTTGCGTCGAACGACGGCCACTGAAAACATTGAACTCCAGCCCGTATCGGACGCGGCCACCATCGTTCAGATGCGGCAAATAGTTCGTTCAGTTCCGGTACCTGAGCACGTGGAAACTCACGCGATCAAAATGGTGATGGGCACACAGCCAGGCAACGCGCACAGTTGCAAGCTTGCTGGCGAAGTCGTCGCACTTGGTGCTTCCCCTCGTGGTGTCCAGTCCTTGATTCTGGCGGGCAAAGTTCGCGCTCTGCTCGAGGGCCGGTTTGCCGTTGCCGTGGAAGACCTAAAGGCCGTCGCGTCTGATGTGCTTCGCCATAGGATTTTAGTGAACTTCCAAGGCATGTCTGACGGCATCACCTCGGACGATGTTGTTGCTCAGGTGAACCAGTAATTCGACATGGTTTGTCACTGCGAGTGACACGAAGGTACGAATGATGTTAGCTGCATTTTCCAGCGAAGGCTACAACTGTTGAACGATCCGTTTGAATTACTCGAACCACGCTTCTTGGAACAAGCACGTGCACTGCGCATCGTGGCTCGGCGTGTCGCTCCCGCAGGTCGCTGGGCGGAACACCGTTCTAAGGACCGAGGTCAGGGCATGGAGTTTCGTGACTTCCGCCCTTATTCCGAAGGCGACGAACTAAAGTCCATTGATTGGAATGTATATCGTCGACTTGGACGTGTTGTTGTCCGACTCTACGAAGAAATGGAAGACCTTCCGATCTATCTCTTGCCGGATTTCTCCCAAAGCATGTGGCATGAGACGCCAGCCCGAGCCGTTACGGCGATGAAAGTTTGTATCGGACTTTCATCCATTGGACTGGACCAACACGACCGCGTTGGGCTCTTTCCCTTCGGTGAAGAATTAGAACCCACTCTCCGCCCAACATCGGGACGCGGACGCTTGAATCTGATTGCTCAGGCTCTCACGCGCGCAGGAGAAGCTGCACAAAAGAAAGCCAGCGGGACCGATCTAGCAAGTTCCCTGGCCCGCTTTCGAGGTTTTGGACTGCGAGAGGGTTTGCTGGTCATCATCTCGGATTTCTTTGATCCTGCCGGTGTCGAATCCATGCTGGAAGAGCTAAAACGAACTCGCCATCGCCCGCTATTGATCGGAATTGGAAGACAACAAGACAGACAACCCGAGCTATCCGGCGACTTGCAAGTTCGCGACTGCGAAACCGGCGATGTCCGCGACGTCTCAATTAACGACGACGTGCTTCGTAAATACGCAGAAGCCTATGACCAACACTTTGCCAATCTTGAACAGTTTGCAACCAGCCGCAAAGGCGGATTTTTGATCATGGACCACGACCTAGATGTCATGGAGCAGTTGGCCGGAATGTTCGAAGGCGGGAGGTACGTAGCGTGAGTTTTGCACTTCTCCCAATTCTAGGTGTGTTGATTGGAATTCTCGTTCTTGGGCTCGCCCTGTGGCTACTGCAAAGACTACGCGTCCAGCACCAAGAAGTGGAAGTCATCAGCACGCTTTTTTGGCAAGCTGCACTGAAGGAGACAAGGGCAAGAGTCTTTGTCAAGCGATTCCGCCACTGGCCGGCTTGGCTATTGCTACTTGCCATCGCATCCTTGCTGTGGATGCTGTTGGCACAACCCAGGCTGCAATCGCAAGACGGCCTACAACATGTGGTTTTACTCGACTGGAGCATCGACGATCCAGAGCGCCGAGCAAGTGATTTGAACACTGCACTGGAGCACGCCGCCTCTCTGCCAGTCACAGCTCGTGAGATTGTCGCAGTTGGCTCGCAAATGCGCACGCTGCTCGCATCAGGTGAGGAACTCCAAATTGCATCAGTTCGAGCAGAAGAATTTAAGGACCAAGGTTCGCCAAATCTATTCTGGGCTCTCGAGAATGTCGCTGCGCGATCTAGCGAGAACACACCGGTTGCTATCCATTGCGTAGGCAATCCAAATATAGAGCAAACCCAGCTCGACGCGCTGCCAGAGCACGTATCCGTCTACCAATTAGCACTCACGGAAACGGAAGAGTCAACAACTCCGATGCTTGAATCGCTAGGTTTTGGCGACGCCGCCAGTGGAAACTTCAAGGCGGTCGACGTTCGGTTCCAGTTTACTCCGGAGGCGGAGCTCACCAACTTGACGGCCTCCCTCAGCGATCAACCCCTCACGTCCTCGCTGCAAGATTTGGGCAACAATCAATTCCTTCTTCAAGACCTCCCGGCTGCTGGTGGGACACTAAGTGTTTCACTTGCGGAGACAGAAGTTGGTGCATTGTCACTTCCTTCACGTGAAGCCATTCGAGTCCAGTTGGAAGAAGGCGTTCCCAATGTACTCCGGGAAATGATTGAACTCGACGAAGCCTTTAAGCTCTCTGATTCAACAGCAGACGTTACCATCGGCTTTTCCGAAGACTGCGACTTGCAGCTGAGCTCCTTAGAAAGATCCGCATTTGAGATCAGTACTAACGACGAAGACCCACAGGCGGCAATGCTAGAACTTGTCGACACGCTGGCTCTAAGACAAATCGATGCGACGTCCTTGGCTCAGCAGAGTGGTCAAACTTTGGACGTGCAAGTTGTTTCAGCAGACAGCCGAAGCATTGCGGTGTGGGAGAGTTTATTCACCACGGCTTTTGATTTTGTAGAATCACGAGCTTGTCCGATTTTTGTTGCTCGTGCAATTCATTGGCTTGCGGACAAACCTTCCGAAGTCCAATGGGCAGAGCAGGGTAATACACTTCCCGCTGCGGCCCCAGGTTTTACAAGAGCAGACGGAGTGACAACACTTGCAGCGGACGGAAGAGAACTCCGCACCACACGCTTATCTCGCCCAATCAAGGAATCTGCCAACTTAGATCAATCGCCGGCAGCAAGCTTGCTCTGGACGATCTCACCCTACACTTGGCTAGGAGTCCTCGCTTCGGTTCTTTTGGTCGGAGAGTGGTTTCTGTATCAACGAGGACGCATGCCATGATTCTCGCTTCTCCCTGGTGGTGCCTACTAGCACTCTTTGCCCTAATCCCTTGGGTTGGACCACTCAAAGGACAAAACCGAGTGCAGAACGTTTTGCGTTCGTTGCTTTTTGTCGCGCTCGCCATTGGACTTGCCCAACCAAGATTTCCTTCCAACGAAACGGAAAGCCATCGCGTCTACATCCTGGACCAGAGTTCCAGCGTTGTCGTGGAGCAACAAGAAGTGTTGGATCAAGTCGTAAACTCCGAATCCAACACACTTCAACATCTCATCCTGCTTGGCGGAGAGTCGCAAGATTCAGAGAGTGCCGAGAGTCGGTTTCAAACGGTGCATAAAATCCAAATTGGCTCGCAAAGTGGTGAATCTTGCTTGTCACATGCGTTGGCTCAAGCACGAGAGCTCATTCCAGCCGGATCTACCGGAAGCGTGACCATGCTTGGCGACGGAATGGCTACCCGGATAGACGATGCGAGAGCCGTAACGGCCCTGCGCAGTAGTGGCATTCCTGTACACTGGGTTCGCCTTCCTTCTGTTCAGCAAAATCCCCAGCCTTTGTCTGCCGAATGGAATTCCTTGCAACAAGGAACTTCGTCTCAGTTAGCCGTTCGCGTCTTAACAAATGGAAGTAGCGGCACTCTGACGCTTTCCGCAAATGGTAAAGAGTTAGCCGCGACCGACTACCAACCGCAGGCCGGGGAAGCGGCGATAACCGCCTATCTTGAATTTGAACCACCGAACGCCGACTTTATGGAGGCGACGCTCGCGGTGAGCGGTGATGAGACGAATTCCCTGGAAGTGACTTTGCCAGTCAAGCCGCCTCATAAACTGCTTTACTTGGCGAAGAGTACGGGAGCAGGCAGCGATAAGCTATCGCAAATGCTTGGAGCTGGTTTTGAAGTCAATCAAGTCGATCCCAAGGATTCGAAAGCCATTGCCGCGTCACTTCAAACCGCTGACCTAGTACTATTCGATGACTTGCCAGCTGGCGATTTCCCCAATTCGGCCGAAGAGCAAATAGTTCAATCGGTTAAATCAAATGGACTTGGGTTGGTGATGAGCGGAGGTAGAGCCTCCTTTGGCGCGGGCGGATGGCACAAACGTCCTATCGAGGAGCTGTTGCCCACCGAATTTGTTCAAAAAGAAGAAAAGCGTGACCCGTCTACTTCCCTAGTTATCGTCATTGATACCTCCGGCTCGATGACGGGCGTGCGCGTGCAGCTTGCTAAAGAAGTGGCTCGTCTTGCCATGCGACGCTTACTACCGCATGACAAAGTGGGCATCGTCGAATTCTACGGTGCCAAACGTTGGGCAGCTCCCTTACAACCAGCCTCCAACGCGATCGAACTGCAACGCGCGCTGAATCGAATGGATGCCGGTGGGGGAACTGTCA